>CAZNDQ010000317.1:2899-5264 GCA_964571825.1 uncultured Planctomycetales bacterium
CCTTCCCGGAATCGGACTCACGTCCGCTCTATCCGGTCTGGTTGAGGCGGCCGACGCAGATGCCGCCGACGCCGTCTGGCCGGAGTTCCCCCACCAGCGCCCCGAATGGGTCCGCGAAATGGTCGGCGTCTGTCACCGAGACATCGACCGCGCCCGCGAGCTGCTCGACGAGCACCCCGCCCTCGTCAACGCCACCTGGGATTGGGGCTTCGGCGACTGGGAAACGGCGCTCGGTGCCGCCGCCCACACCGGCCGGCGAAACATCGCCGAGCTGCTCCTCCAGCGCGGCGCCCGTCTCGACATCTTCGCCGCTGCCATGCTCGGCCAGACCGACACCGTTAGGGCCATGATCGCCGCCGCACCCGGCATCCAGCGCAACCCCGGCCCCCACGGCATCACCCTGCTGGCCCACGCCCGCGCCGGCGGCGACGAGGCGGCGCAAACCCTCGCCTGGCTCGAAAGCCTCGGCGACGCCGACGTCAGGCCGCCGGTCGAACCCCTGACCGACGAGCAGAAGCAGGCCTGCGTCGGCCGCTTCACCAGTCCCGCGCTCGGCGAGGGCGCCGTGGAAATCAACCTCAACAGGAACGGCGATCTGACCATCGCTGTGAACGGCCGGCCGCCCAACGTCCTGCGCCACGCCGGAAACCACGCCTTCTTCCCGTCAGGCGCTCCGGCCGTGCGCATCCGCTTCACCCGATCGGCCTCCGGCGTGCAGTCCCTCGCGATTGTCGATCACGTTCCGGTTCTCACCGCAGCGCGAGTTTCCTAGCGCCCGCTGTGCGCCGGCAGGCAAATGCTAAGTCGGAGATCGCTCCATGAATCGCGCGATGTCGTTGATCGGTATGCTGGCTGGGTGGGCCTGCATGGACGCACCTCTTCTGGCGCAGGACCGGGAGAGTGCGTCCCCGCGATCGAGCGAGCCGACGGAGATCAAAGCGCTCATCGACCGCGCCGAACACGTTCTGGACGCGAAAGAATCCGACGCCAGCGCTGTGCTTTCCGACCCGGAGTATCTCTCCGCTCATGCCTGGCCCCGCTTTCGCCGCATCATCCGGCGCCACGCGCCCACTTCGACGGTGACAATGGTGACGCCACAGGAACGCGGCAAACCATTATCCGTGCGCCTGCGCCTCGTCGAGGCCGACGGATCGCCCGCCGTCGGCGCGCTGGTCTACCTCTACCACACCGATGTCCGCGGCAATTACGGCCCCAATGAGGCCAACATCCCGCTCGCCGGGAGTGACAACGAGTATGCCCGCCTGTTCTGCTACGCCGTCACCGATGCCGCCGGCGCGCTGGAGATCCACACCATCCGCCCCGGCGGATATCCGGACACCGGCATTCCGGCGCACATTCATCTCCGGATCACAACCCGCGGCGGCCAATCGCACGGAGCCGAAATCTGGTTCGACGACGACCCGCGCGTGACGCGCGAAGCACGCGAGGAGGCCGCGCGCGAGGGCGTCGTCATCTGCCCCGTCACCACCGACGCCCACGGCCAACTTTCAATCGACGCCCTCATCCGCCTCGATTGACCCGCCCCGTCGAACCGCCCCACACCATCATCCCGAGCGCGCGCCGCGCCGTCCTGCTGAGTAAAGCGAAGCATCTCCATCACAACGTGCCCCCGGCACGCCGAATCGTGCCCGCTCGGCTGTATTCCGCAATCCGCAATCTGCAATTCTCCCAATGCTCCACAACGGTCCACAGACCACTGGACACTGGTCTCTAATTCAGCACCCATTCGACGATCCGCCACTCCGCCCACCGCCGATCCCCATCCCCGTTCCGCGCCCCGAAGAACCCCATGTGCCCGCCGCGCTCCGGCGAAACCACTCGCACCGCCGCCGACACCCGCGCCGCCCCCAGCGGCCCCCACGGCACCAGCGGATCATCCCGCGACGCCAGCACCAGCGTCGGTGCCTCGATCCGCGCCATCAACGGCCCCGCGCTGCACGCCGCGTAATACCGCTCCGCCGTGCCGAACCCGCACACCGGCGCCGTAAAAAGCTGATCGAACTCGTACACGCTCCGCGCCCGCGCGGCCGGTGTCACGTCCGCCGCCTCCGCCAGCCGCCGCCGGTTCTCCGCCGCCCCGCGCACCAGCCGCCGCGCGAAGTACCGGTCATACATCCGCCGCCGCGCCAGGTTCCGCACGCTCTCCAGCAGATCGACCGGCGGACACACCACCACTGCCCGCTCCACGCGCCCGCGCAGCGCCGCCGCCGCTTCCCCCAGCAGCTTCAGCACGATGTTCCCGCCCAGCGAAAACCCCACCAGCCCCACCCGCGCCCCAGGACACAACCGCTCCACCGCGCGCAGTGCCGCCTCGATACGGCGTACCGCGGCGACGCTCGCCTTC
>CAZNDQ010000318.1:0-5261 GCA_964571825.1 uncultured Planctomycetales bacterium
CCGACAGACGTTGACGGCGAAGCCGGCGGACCAGGTCCACCAGGACACATCCGGACGGCGCGACGAGCGTCGTTGCCAGGCCCGTAGCAGGGCCTCCTGCGCCGCCTCGCGCGCGTCGGCCTCCTGGCGCAGGAGCGCGAGGCAGAAGCGGTAGAGTCGGTCGCCGAGCTGGCGGGCCTCGGCCGGCGACGGCGGGTCGTCATGCATCATCGGGCCAACCGTCCATCCTGTTGTGAATGGCCCGGCGGCGGGCCGGGTTCACTGCGATTTTCGGCGAAAGGACGGCGGGGCGATAGCGGCAAGATAGATATCGGTCGATGCTCGGAGGGTTTGTTGGCGAAATGGGGGAGAAGTTACGGAGTTACGGAGTTACGAGGTTACGAAGTGGGGGAATGGACTCCTCGCTGCGCGAGGAGTGACAACAAGATTGGCGGGTCGATGACCCGCCCTACGTTTTTCTCGGCGTGCTGGGGGCACCAGTGATTAGAGATGCTTCGCTGGCGCTCAGCATGACGGCGAGGCTGGAACTGGGGCGGAATGCGGCCGATATAATCGGTTGCGCTGCGGGCGCAAGGGGGTCTGATGAACGCCGGGCGGATCGCATTGCTGTCGCTCATGTTGCCGTTGGCGGCGCTGCCGGTGTCCCGCGCGCCGGCCGAGGGGCCGGACGCGGCGGCGGAGCTGCGCCGGGCGGCGCGGCTGGAGCGCGAGGGGTACGTCGATCGGGCGGGCGACATCTATCGCCGGGTGCTGGCTGAGGGCGCGCAGCCGGTGGCGTCCGCGACGGGCCTGGCGCGCTGTCTCGATCAGCTCGGGCGATACGAGGACGGGCTGGCGGTATTGGCGGGGACGTCGGCCGAGGGTGAGCGCGACGCAGCGTGGCGACTGGTGCACGGTCAACTGCTGGAGCGCCTCGGGCGGTACGAAGAGGCGCTGGCGCACTGGCGGGCGGCGCTGGAGCGCGAACCAGCGCACATGGCGGCGCGGTGGGCGCTGGGGTCGCTGCTCGAGCGCCTCGGGCGGCGCGAGGAAGCGATCGACGTCTATGCGTGGTTCGACGAGCGTGTGCGGAGCGCGGCGCTGCCGCAGCGCGCGGAGGAGCTGGTGTTGCTCGGGCGCGGGTACGACCGTTACAGCGTGCTGACGCAGCATCCGGAGATCGAGCGGCGGACGACGTTCGTGCTGCACGATCTGTATCAGCGCGCGTACGAGATGGTCGACCGCGGCTACTGGCCGGGGCGGATCGCCGCGGGGGAACTGCTGCTGAGCAAGGACACCCTGCCGCAGGCGCAGGAGGAGTTCGAGGCGGCGCGGCGGATCAATCCGTGGTCGGCGGAGGTGCACGTCGGGCTGGGGCGTGTGGCGCTGGCGCGGTGGGATTTCGACGGGGCGGAGCGGCGGGTGGAGTCGGCGCTGGGGCTCAACGACCGCGATGGGAGGGCGCTGCATCTGCTGGCGGACCTGCGGATGACCGAGCGGCGCTATGACCAGGCGGTCGAGGCGTGCGGGCAGGCGCTGCGGGTCAACCCGAATGACATCGAGGCGTTGAGTACGCTGGCGGCGGCGGAGCTGTTGCGCGGGCGGGCCGAGGCGAGCGAGACGGCGCAGCAGCGCGTGGCCGCGATCAGCCCGCGGTGCGCGCAGTTGCACTTCACGCTGGCGGAGTGGCTGTCGGGAATGCGGCAGTATCCGGAGGCGGAGGCGGCGTATCGGCGGGCGATCGAGATCGCGCCGGAGTGGGCGCAGGCGCGGAGCCAGCTCGGACTGATGTACATGCAGTCGGGGGACGAGGCGGCCGCGCGGCGGGTGCTGGACGAGGCGTGGCTGCTCGATCCGTTCAACCGCGGCACGTTCAATACGCTGAAGCTGCTGGACCGGCTGGACGCGTTCGATACGCTGGAGAGCGAGCATTTCATCGTACGGTTCGACAAGCGGCATGACGCGGTGCTGGCGCCGTACATCACGCATTACCTGGAGTCGATCTACGAGGAGGTGTGCGCGGACTACGGGCACGAACCGACGGAGAAAACGATCATCGAGGTCTTTCCGACGCACGCGGAGTTCGGCGTGCGGATCACGGGCCGGCCGTGGATCTGGACGATCGGTGCGTGCACGGGGCGGGTGATCGCGGTGGATGCGCCGCGGCCGTCGAGCGGCTTCGGGCGGTATTTCAACTGGGCGGAGGTGCTGCGGCACGAGTACACGCACACGGTGACGCTCTCGGCGACGCACAACCGCATTCCGCACTGGTTTACGGAGGGGCTGGCGGTATTGCAGGAGGATTCGCCGCGGCAGTGGTCGTGGGTGACGATGCTGGCGGGGGCGCTGCGGCTCGACCGGCTGTTCGATTTGCAGCAGATCGACTGGGCGTTCGTGCGGCCGCGGCGGCCCGATGATCGGCAGCTTGCGTATGCGCAGAGCGAGTGGATGACGCAGTACATCGTGGCGCGGTACGGGTACGGGGCGATCGAGAAGCTGCTGGCGGCGTTCCGCGCCGGGCGGGCGCAGGAGGCGGCGTTCGGCGAGGTGCTGGGCGTGTCGACGGCGCGATTCTTCGCGGACTTCAAGATGTGGGCGCGGGAGGATGCGCGGGCGTGGGGGCTGCCGGTGGCGCCGCTGCCGGGCGTGGTGTGGCTGAAGGCGGTGCGGCTGTTGCGGCCGAACGATGCGGACAACCTGGCGCTGCTGGCGGAGCGGCAGGCGCTGGAGGGGGAGTATGGCGCGGCGCGCGAGGCGGCGGACGCGGCGCTGAAGATTGACGATGCGCACGCCGGGGCGCTGGAGGTGCTGTGCGGGCTGTACCTGCTGCGGATGGAAGAGGAGGACAAAACGGAGACGCGGCGGGTGCTGTGGCAACACGTGGCGGAGAGTGTGGCGAAGCTGCTGGAGGTGGATGGGCACAACCGCGTCGGGCTGCGGCTGCGGGCGCAGGCGGCGCTGGACGAGGGGCGCGACGAGGAGGCGCTGCGGGACTATGCGCTGCTGCGGACGACGTGTCCGTACGACCCGGTGAGCTATCGGCGGCTGGCGGCGATCTACCTGCAGCGCGGGCAGAGGGAGGAGGCGCTGGGGGCGCTGATCGACATGTGGAGCTATCAGTCGGAGGACCCGGACGTGGCGGTGCGGGTGGGGGAGCTGCTGCTGGACGCGGGGCGGGAGCGGGATGCGCTGATGTGGTTCGAGCGCGGGCTGCACATCGATCCGTATCGGCGCGACGTGCACGAGCGGCTCGGGGCGCTGTACAAACGGCTGGAGCGGTGGGAAGATGCGCTGCGCGAGTATGAGGCCCTGTCGGTGCTGGAGCCGGACAAGGCGGTGCATTCGCTGGAGGCGGCGCAGTTGCAGCGGCGGCTGGGCAAGGTTGAGGAATAAAGCCGCGAAGCCACGCAGGGATGGAACGGAGTCAGAAAACGGTGCGGGCAGCCGCGCCCTATGGCTGCGGGCGGCCGGAGAACATGCGTGCGCTGCTGATTCGCATGGCGCGAATCAGCAGGCTTAGGCATGCCACCCAGACGGGATGCACTCGGCGTGGATTTGCGTGATTTTCAGCGGCTGATCGATGAGATGTACTCGGCGAAGGACCGCGCGCGGGGTTCGGCGGGGACGTTTCTGTGGATGATCGAGGAGATCGGCGAGCTGGCCTCGGCGATCGGGGAGGGGTCGCAGGCGGAGAAGGAGGGGGAGTTTGCCGACGTGCTGGCGTGGATTGCGACGCTGGCGAACGTCGAGGGAGTCGATCTGGCGACGGCGATCGAGAAGAAATACGGCACGGGGTGTCCGGGCTGCGGGCATCTGGTGTGCACGTGCAACGAGAAGCCGTAGTTGTCGGGCTGAAGCTGGACCAGGAGGCGCGCATGATCGGGCGATGTCGCAGGGGATTGATGGCGGCGCTGGCCGGGGGCGCGACGCTGTGGCAGTTGGGGTGCGGGTCGCAGTTTTTCAACGAACTCGATCTGCTGACCAGTCCGCAGGCGCTGAGTTCGCTCTTTTTCGTGCCGCGGAGCAACTACTTTGACGCCTTTCTGTCGTTCTGGCGGGTTTTCGATCTACTTTGATTCCGTGCCTTGCGAGCGCGGCGCGCGCGGGCGCCCGTCATGAACTTCTACACGCTCCGCTTTGCGATCATTCCGACGCTGCTGATGGCGACGGCGGCGGGCATCGTCACCTGGCAGGTGTATTCCAGTCTTGAACGGGCGCGGGCGCGGGAACTGGTCGCGCTGATTGACGACCTTCAGCTCGGTCGCCTCAGTGATGAAGAGGGGCTGGTTCGGATTGCACACGTCACGGATCGGCGGGAGCTGCAGCGGTGGCTGCGGTATCCGGTGATCCGGGTGCGGCGGGCGGCCGCGCGCTGCCTCGGGGCGATCGGCGGGCCAGAGGTGGTGCCGGCGCTGACGGTGGCGCTGCACGACGGGGACCGCGCAACGGCGCGGCTGGCGCAGCTTGCGGTGCGGCGGGCGCGGGCGCGGATCGCACAGTCGCGCGTCGTGCGGCTGATGGAGGCGAGTGAGGCGGGCGTTCGTGCGGGCGACCTCGACGGCGCGCTGGCGGCGCTGGATGAATGCGTGGCGCTGCTGGAGCCGTCGGCGGCGGAGCGTGGCGGCGAGCGGCGGGAGCTGGGGGAGATTCACTTTCGGCGCGGGGCGGTGCTGTTGGCGGCGGGTCAGGCGGGCGAGGCGCTGGATGCCTTTGAGGGGGCGGTGCAGTGCGATCCGCTTCACTTTGACGCGTGGATGGGGTATGGGCACGCGGCGGCGATGCTGGGGCTGGGCGTGGCGGCGCGCGACGCTTACTTGCAGGCGATGCGGATAAACCCGAATATGGAATCGATGCGGGAGGCACTGGGGCTGTAGAGAGGGCGCCGGAGGGGTGCCTGCCCGGTGGCCCGCAGGCAAATCACGCGGACCCGCCGATGCCGAGCCTGATCATCCAGCGAGCGGACGGGACGACGGAGCGCCGTGCGGTCGGGGCGGGCACGTACACGATCGGGCGGGACGTGGTGTGCGAGTTCGTGCTGGACGACCTGAAGGCGTCGCGCATGCACGCGCGCATTCATCCCGAGTCGGACGGCGGTCACACGATCGAGGACCTGGGGAGCAAGAACGGCACGCTGGTGAACGGGCAGCGGCTGGCGCGGCACCGGCTGTGCGACGGGGACCGGGTGGAGATCGGCACGACCGTGCTGATTTTCTGCGGGGACGAGCCGGTATCGACGGACACGCGGATCATTGTGGATGATCGCGTGCGGCCGATGTCGTCGA
>CAZNDQ010000319.1:0-5249 GCA_964571825.1 uncultured Planctomycetales bacterium
CCCGCCGATCTCCCCGATCATGATCATCGCGTCCGTTCCCGGGTCCGCCTCGAACATCTCCAGCAGCTCGATGAAGTTCAGCCCCTTCACCGGGTCGCCGCCGATCCCGATGCACGTCGACTGCGCCATCCCCGCACTGCTGCACTGCCACACCGCCTCATACGTCAGCGTCCCACTGCGCGAGATGATCCCCACGCGCTTGCCCCCGCGCGACACCGGCCGGTGGATGTACCCCGGCATGATCCCGATCTTGCACCCGGCCCCATCCTCACCCGGCGTGATGATCCCCGGACAGTTCGGCCCGATCAGCAGCGAGCCGCGGTCGAGGATGAACTTCCGCGCCTTGATCATGTCCAGCGTCGGGATCCCCTCCGTGATCAGCACGCACAACCGGATGCCGGCGTCGGCCGCCTCCATCGCCGCCTCCGCCGCGAACGGCGGCGGCACGAAGATCAGGCTCACCTCCGCCCCCGTCGCCTCCACCGCCTCATAACAGTTCTCGAACACCGGCAGCCCGTGCTCGCTCTTCGTCCCGCCCTTGCCCGGCGTCACCCCGCCGACCATCTTCGTCCCGTATGCCAGGCACTGCGCCGTGTGAAACGCGCCAGCCTTGCCGGTGATGCCCTGACAGATGACCTTCGTGTCGCCGTCAACCAGTATGCTCATGACCGTCCCCGTGCGTTGTCCCGTGCGTCGTGTCGAAACGCCGTAGCCTAGCTCCCGCCCCCGCCCCCGGTCAACGCACGCGCGCAGCTCGCTCCCTCGCGCACCTACTCTCGAGGGCTCGTTGCGCGATCCTCATTATTCCGCATTCCGCACTTCGCATTCCGCATTTCTTCTTCGCCACTGGCCTCCCGCCACGCGCTCGATATGATGCGGCCAGGACGACAGGACGCCGCGCATGCTTCTCACGAACACAACCTCCCTCTCCACCATCCGCCTCCGCGCCATGTTCCTCCCCCACGCCCGCTCCTGGCGCTGCGACGGCCTGCGCGTCGCCGTCCGCTGGTCCCGCGGCGCCGACTTCTCCGGCTCGTGCCGCTACGACCGCCGGCTGATCACGATCAACCTCGGCCGGCACCTGTCCTATCCCTATCGTCTCGAAACGCACGTGGCGCGGCCGCAGAAGGCGGCGCGCGGCTGGTTCCGGCCCGCCTGCCACATCATGCTCGGCGACCCGGCCGAGCTCGCCCTCTTCATCTTCCTCCACGAACTCTATCACTGGCTCGTCCGCCAGGCGCGGCGCAACATCCGCCGCAAGGAGGGCATGTGCGACCGCTTCGCGGCGCGCGCGCTCGTCGACGACTACGGCTGCTCCGTCCGCGACGCCGCCGGTCGGGAAGTCCCCCGCCACGAATGGGACTTTCAGCGCCTCGTTGCGTTTGTTGCCTCTGCCCGCCGAGCGGCCACCTTGCCGTGCTGAATCCCGCGTTGGTGCCACGAATCACAAGCTGTGTGCCACCCGCACGCAAAACCATTCCGGCGCAGCAAACGGTGGTTTCGGCGCGCGCGCGCGCGGCGCGAAGAGAGATTTGCCGCTGGAAGGCCGTTTCGGCCGTAACCGATTGTCCAAGCATGATTTGCGCAATGTGCGCTCCGGGCGCGAGCGCGGCCCGGCGATGTGCTGGATCGAGGACGATATGGGGATGACAAAGAGCCTCGGCAAGAGACCGGTCACGTCCCGTGGCAGCCCGGCGGGGCGGACGGACTTCTCCCCCATACAGAGAATGGGCGCGCGCTCAGGATTCAGCGCCAAACTGTAAGCGCCGGACGCCGCGCCCCGCGCGCCTGCACCGTCCCCACTCACTTTACGAGTTGTGCGACGAGCGCTTCGATGGTGCTCTTCTTGTCGCGGATGAGCGACTCGGCGAGGAGACGGAGGACGCGCAGGTTCGTTTTTCCCGCGTCGTCCATGTCATCGCTCCCCTCGTCCAGGCGGGTCTGGAAGCGCAGGTATCGGGCTCCGTCGGGTTTTGACGGGAGCAGTTGCTGCAACTGGTAGTCGACGGTCGAGGAGACGCCGTCGAAGACGACATTGAGGATCGGCTGGGCCCAGCGGGCCAGGCCCCAGCCAGTCACCTCGTTGAACGGCAGCCGGCGCGTCAGCACACCCGTACCCAGAGAGACCAGCAGGATGTCGTCGGCATCGGGCCAGGCCGTCCGGGCGTCGACGTAGGCGCACATCGCCGGATTGTTGGCGTAAACGCCGCCGTCGATCAGCGCCCAGTAGTCCCCCTTCGCTTTGGGCGGCAGTTGCAGCGGCTCAAAGTAGGTCGGCGCTGCGGAGGTCGCCCGCGCCACGTCCTTCATGGCGAAATCGTACGCGGCATCCTTTCTTGCGCGTGCGCTGCGGAAGAGGAAGGGGATGCGCCGCTCGATCTCGTAGGCCATGACGAGCACTTCGGTCAATGCCTCCTTCAGCCGCGTAGCGCCAAAGTAGTCTCCCAACACGCCTTCGATACCGTCGGAGGGATACTTCTCTTCGGCCATGTTTCCCATGGCGCGAATGCGGTGCCAGACGGAGCGCGAGAAGATCTCCTGTCCCTTTTGCTCGTAGAGCTTGACCAGTTCGGCCGCGGAGAACGCCGGCTTGCCCGCCCCGTCGGGTTTGGTGAGGCCGAGGGCGAGAATTCCGCCGGTCGACGTGCCGGCGATCAGGTCAAACATCCCGGCGATCGGCCCGCCCGCACGGTTCTCGATCTCCGCCAGCACCAGTGCCGGGACGATCCCGCGAATCCCGCCCCCGTCGATCGACAGTATCCGGACTGTCCTGCCCATTGTCGGCCTCGCTTTCTGCGTTTGTGCGCTTGGAGGGCTTCCGCATGACCATGGCGCTGATCCGCCCCCGCGCGGGTCAACTCCGAGCCCGTTTTATCTGCGGCCCGGACCGCACGGCGCGAATCTCCAGCACCTTCCATCGCCCCTGCCCGTCGCGCAGCAACTCGATCAACGCGTGGCCCGGCTCCCGGCCGGCAGCCTTTCCGGTCACCTGAATGGTGGCGCTGTCCGGGCTCGCCTGCTGTTCGACGTGATCCAGCGTGCGCACACCGACTTCGTCGCTCAGCAGGATGGCAGCGAGCCGTCCCCATTCCTCCGAGGCGATGGGCTGCGCCTCCAGTTGAGCCCGCCCGTTTCGCCCGACGGCCGCAGACACAACTGCGGCGAAGGTCTGGCGCAGCTCGGACCGGTCGACGCGCGCCACCATCGCCGCGGCGTCCAACTGCTGCGACCGTTCGAGCATCGCCGCCACGGTGCTGAGATACCGGTCCGAACGGCGCTCGGCATTGACCTCTCCTACGGCGTCGGGCGCAGCCGCGAGGTCGAGCACCCGGAGCGGCTGCATCTCGCAGTGGATTCGGTCGACGCGGCTGCGCGTTCGCTCATCCCGCGCCACGTCGGCCAGTGTCCACGTGTCGGGCGCCGCCAGGGCGATCGGTCCGGAATAGGATGTGCGTTCGCTGACGACGTAGAGCCGGGTTTCAAGCGCGTCCCAGTTCTCCGGAGACGGGTGGCGCGCGACGAGCATCGAATCGTACAGGTCCACCGAGGCGATCACTTCACCTTTGGTCCGCAGCGCCACGACCCGCTCCAGGCGCCAGGTTGATTGTGTTGCGGCACCGTACAGCGCGTCGATCATCGTGCTTGCGGCGCGGACCCAGCAGGCGCCCGGGATTTCCTGCATCGCAGCGGCCACGGCAACCGCTTCGAAACCGACCAGCGATTTCACGTCGCCGGCCTGTTCGCCGCCGCTCACCCATTTCCGCAGAATCTCGCGCGGATCCAGCGCCTCGCGCAGCGCGTCGGCTTTTTCCCGGGCCGCACTCGTATCGTCGGCACCGATGGACCGAACGAGCATTTCGAGTTCGCCGAGATAACTGCTCGCCCGGTTCGCCAGCACCGTGTTTGCCGAGTCGAGTTTCTCGCGCTCGCCCCGCAGGTCCGCCATTTCCAGCTCGAGCTGCTTCTTTTCGGTCTCCAGCGCCAGCTTCTGTGCCTCGACCAGATCCCGCTCCCGCGTCGCCGCTGCCTTCGCTCGCTCCAGGTCCGCCACGTCTTTGGCGTTCTGGATGGCCGATTCCGCCAATCCCTTCAGTTCCGTGCTCACGGTGCTGAAGGTTTTCTGGGCCATCTCGATCGTTTCCAGTGAGGCCTTGTTGCTGTGCTGGTAGTACCAGGACACGGCAATCATCAGCCCCACGACGACACCCAGGGCCGTGCCGAAATAGCCCAACGGCTCCAGGATGCGCCACGCGAGGTCAGATGGTGTTCGGCCGGTCGCGGACTCGCCTGATCGTTCCATGGTTCACCGTCCATCCGTGCGGGCGCCCAGCCCCCGGCGCCCGCGCCTTGAGCCCCCCCGACGGATTACGCCGCCGGTGGTGGAATCTTCCCGACAATCTGCGATGGTCCGCCAGTCGGCGGTGCTGACGGGCAGGTGTCCGCTTCGATCCTACCCCGGGCAGGGCCTGCCGTGCGTAAGGTCGTGGGCCGGTTGTGCGTGCGGCGGCGCGGTGGCGCCGTCTGACAATACGCTTGACACCGGTCCGGCCGCGTATTATAATGAGCAAGCACTCAGTGAGTTTATGCTCATTGTAATCAGGGGTACGGTCGATGTCGCCCTGGTGCTCGGTCCCGGTAGTACTCGTCCTCGTCCAGTACCCACCCTCACTCTCAGAGGAGGCTCCCATGCCAAGCAAAGGCAAGGTCACAGAAAACGTCGTTTTCGGGATGTACTCAGGCCTGGCACTGCTGATGGATATTCACCATCCGCCCGTACGTAACGGTCAGGGCATCGTGTACGTTCCCGGCTCGGCCTGGCACGCACCGCTCGCCGCCGGAGCGACACCCCTCAAGAGCCTGAGTACGGGGATTCCGTTCGTTGACGACTTCAACCACAGCCTCGTCGACCCGCTCCTCGCCGCCGGCTACACTGTTTTTGTTGTCAATCATCGCGCGGCCCCCCGGTTTCGCTACCCCGCAGCGATTGAGGACTGCCAGCGAGCCGTGCGCTTTATCCGCCATCATGCGGATCGCTTCGGCATCCGCCCGGACCGCCTCGGCGGCGTGGGTTACTCATCCGGGGCGCACCTCGTTTCGCTTCTTGGCGTTTTGGACGGCCTGGGTGATCCGCAGTCCCGCGACCCGGTGGAACGGCAAAGTGCCAAGCTGCAATGCGTGGTGGCCGGGGCAACCGCCGCGGATTTGACGGATCTTTCGTCGGCTTGGCTCAATCCCTCGGTCGCCTCGTT
>CAZNDQ010000320.1:0-404 GCA_964571825.1 uncultured Planctomycetales bacterium
CAAGAAGGACTTCGCCGCCGCGATCGAAAAGACGCTCGGGTAATCACCGGCCCCCCCCCGACAAACCGCGCGGCCCAAAGCGATTGATAATCGCGCGTAAAAACGATCAAAGCCGTGCCATCTCCCCACAGCACGGCTTCGATCTCACCATTTTCGAAGGCAACGGATTGGTGCGTCGTCCGGGCGGTGTCATCTCCCCGAGACACCGTACCTGTCCGGCGTCCAGTCCGTTGCACCTGTCCAAAAGACCTTGTCGAGGTTTCAGGCAGGGCGATGGTCTATCGGGCATGCAGCGTACCAGCCGATAAACCAAAGCGGCTCGGTCGCGGAATTCTCGATAACATAT
Organism: uncultured Planctomycetales bacterium; assembly: GCA_964571825.1. Lineage (GTDB taxonomy): Bacteria > Planctomycetota > Phycisphaerae > UBA1845 > CAZNDQ01. The sequence goes on from CAZNDQ010000320.1 coordinate 347, forward strand.
TGTCAGACATGATGTTACACATCAAATCGCCGGTGATTTCCGTGCCCGCACGGTCGAC
>CAZNDQ010000320.1:414-5244 GCA_964571825.1 uncultured Planctomycetales bacterium
ATCGGCGATTCCCAGACCGGGTGGAAGTGCACAAACCGGCTTGGGGAGATACGCCCTGCCGTTGGGTGATCAGTCGTCTGGTGGGCCTATGAACCCGGGTTCTGCGTACGAGCGTTTTCGTAGTCCGCGATCTTCTGGAGGCGCCGGCTGTGGCGTCCGCCGGCGAACTCGGCTTTGAGCCAGGCCTCGACGACGCGCTGGGCGAGGTGTTCGCCGATGAGGTCGCCGGGCAGGCAGAGGATGTTGGCGTTGTTGTGTTCGCGCGCCATGCGAGCGGTCAGTTCGTCGTGGCAAAGGGCGGCGCGGATGCCGGGGACCTTGTTGGCGGCGATGCTCATGCCGATGCCGGTGCCGCAGATGAGCACACCGAATTCAGCCTGTTTGTCGGCGACGGCCCGGGCCGTGACAAACGCAGCGTCGGGATAGTCGGTGCTCTCGCGCGAGTGTGTGCCTTCGTCGATGACGTTGTGTCCGAGCTGGGTGAGCAGTGCCTTGATCTTCTCCTTGGCCTCGAATCCGCGGTGATCGCTGCCGAGGGCAATCTTCATAGCTCGATCTCCTTGAGCCGGGCGGACACGAATTCAGCCAGCCGGGCCGCACACGTCTCATAGATGTCGTCCGGCTGTCCGACGGGGTCGTCGACTTCGACTTCGCCGCCGATCAGGCGGGCGCGATCCTTCGCCGAGGGTACCATCGCGGTTACGGAATCATAGTGGTGGCGGCACATGACCCAGATGTGATCAGCCTCGTGGATCATGCCGATGTCGAGTCCGCGCGAGACGTGTCGCGAAAGGTCGAGTCCGCGGCGGCGGCAGGCCTCGATGGCACCGGCGGAGGCGCCCATGCCGTGGGCGGCGTTGACCCCGGCGGAGCGGACCGAAAAGCCCATGTCGGCGAGTGTTTCCTCGCGGACGCCGAGCCGTTCGGCGAGCAGTCGTCGGCCGATGGCCTCGGCCATCGGGCTGCGGCAGGTGTTGCCCGAGCAGACCATGAGGATCGACAGTCCGGCGAGTTTTCGCACCATGCGTTCGTCGAGGACACCAGTCCGCTGGAGCGTGTAGCCGCGCTCGGTGATGCGGACAATGGTCGAGGCCTTGCGGTAGCGCGCCGGGCCGTCGTCGATGACGAGATCGACGTCTCCTTCGAGTTGGGCGAGGGCGGCATCGGCGTCCTGGGGCGCCGGCCGGCCGGCACGGTTGGCGCTGGCGGCGACGATGGGCACCTCGGCGCCGGTGAGGAAATCCGCGGCGAAGTGATGGTCCGGACAGCGCAGGCCGATGGTGCCGTCGTGATAGAGGCGGGCGAGGGTGCCGCCGCTCTCGTGCACGACGCGGGCGGCCGCAATGTCCGGCACGTCGAAGATCAGGGTCAGCGGGCCGGGCCAGCCCTTCTTCATCATGCGCCGGGCGAGCGGTGAGAGGGCGGGTACATAGGCTTCGGCGTGTTCGGGCCGGCCGATGTGCACGGTGAAGGGGGTTCCGTCGACGCGCTGTTTCAGTCGGCAGAGTCGCTCCCACGCTTCGTCGTGGGCGGCGTTGCAGCCGACACCGTAGACGGTTTCGGTGGGAAAGACGATCAGCCCGCCGTCGCGCACGCGGCGCACGGCCTCCTGTACTGCATCGCCGTAGCGGGCGTCCTTGCGGACGCGGATCACCTGCGTTCTGGTGGTCATGAATTCGTGGTGTCCGACCGAACGTTCCATTGTCCTGCGAGCCGAGCGCGACGGCGCGACCGCGCGTGCATCAGGCCGCGGGGATTATACACTGCGCGGGTCCGCGGGTCGTCGTCGGCGATGATCGTCCGTTGCGGCGCCGCGAAGAGGCGGGTCCGCGCCACCTGTGGGAGTTCGCATGCCGACAGAAGATGGCTTTCGTCGCTTTCACGGGGTCTGCCCGGCGTGCGGTCTGGAACTGAGCGAGTGGATGGAGCAGTGCCCGGGTTGCGGACAGAATCTGTTCGAGGTGTATTCGGGGACTTTTCGTCCGCGGCGCAGCATCGGAGTGCGCGTCGTGGCGCTGGTTCTGTTACTCGTGCTGCTGGGGTCGCTGGGGGTCGGCCTGTGGCGGTCATGCGTCGAGCTAAGCACTCGTGGGCTGCGTCGCGAGTCCGGTCGCAGCGCGCAGCGGCAATCCTTGGACGCCGCGACGCGGGGATTGGAAGCGCGGTGCTCTAGTCGAGCTGAAAATCGCGATCAGTCAGTCCGGTGTTGAATTGCACATCGGTGATCAGGTATCGCCCGAGCAGTTGCTGTTCCTGTTCGTCGGCGTAGGCGATGACACAGGTGGGGAGCAGCCACTCCTCGTCCATGTGAATGACGAGTTTGCGTTCGGGGTAGAAACCGTCCTCGTCGGTGTAGGGCAGGCGGCGCTCGATGACGTAGGTCGGGCGGCCCTCAAAGCTGGACCGGCCGGTGTATTCGAGGCCGAGCTGGCCGATTTTGGCAGCTTCTTCCGAGTAGTAGATGATCAGCCGCAGGCTCTGTCCGAAGCCGAACTGGTCGATGGTGCGGCGGCCTTTCGCTTTGGCCAGCGCGCCGTGAATCGGCTGCTTGGTGCGGGGCAGCAGCATGGCGAGGACCGGTTCGGGGTGGATCAGCGCCAGTTCCTCGCCGTCGTCGTTGACCCACTTGTCGTCGATGAAGAGCACGCGCTGGGCCGGGCGCGGCGAAGCGTCCCAGGACATCAGCACCGAGTGCGGCTTCTCGCGGAAGAGTACGCGCGAGGTTTCCTCGCCGCGCAGCTCGCCCTCGACGCGCTCGAGCTTGCGGAAGGTGCAGCGGTAGTCGTGGATTTCCTCTTCGTAGCGGGCCAGGGCGCGACGGAAGAACTCGAGCGGATCGGTCTGCAGCAGGGCCTCGTTCGGGTCGCGCGGGGCCGGGTCGAGCAGCGAGGGCTGTGGATCGTCGACTGTCGCCATAATCACGTGGGGTGATTGCGGCGGGACAACGGGGGCGATCTGCACCGCCTGGGTGGGGCGGACCTTTTCCGTGTTCGTGCACTGGATGCCGAGCGCGGTGAGCAGGACTACGCCCACGATCATGACGCTCTGCTGTCGGCGGGTCCGTCTGACGAAATCCTGCATGGGGGTTCCTTTGCGCCGGGCGGAAGTACAGCGCACTTCCGTCGCCGGGTTTGCGCGGTGGGGAGATTTCGCGCTGCCGCGGACATCGCAACCGATCGTATCAGGCGCCGGTTCTACGGCAATCGCAGGGAGGTTCACCTCTCGGCCGGGGATGACAGCTCCGGGCGATTCAGATCAAGCCGGTGACACCGGTCCCCTGGACCGATATCGACTGCGCCAATGGTGCGGCTTGATTCAAACAATCCGCGCCTGATTTCGCCCGTCGCCGCAGCCCAGAGCCAACCCGATCTCGGGGAATGCCTCCTCGGAACGACGACCAAAGAGGCCCGGGCGGCGATCGACTCGCCAGTCAATATAGTATTCCCTCGCTGCGGCGGCGGCAATCTCGCGCACTTTTTGCGGTGTCCGTTTCGGGCGCCCGCGCCTTCGCCCCTTATACACAGGGGCAGGCGATCCGCCTCGCTCTTTCGCCGCGGAGGCGCGACGGGACAGGGTTCCTGGTGAATTGGGGGAGAGATATCAGTGGTTCGGGGGCGTCTCGTCTGGCGTTGCGGGTTCGGACGTGCTCGGGAGGATGATTTCAAACGTCGTTCCTGAGCCCAGTTGCGACTCGGCGGTAATGCGGCCGCCCATATCGCGCACGATTCCCCAAGCGGCGGCAAGGCCCATTCCCAGATGTGGGACGATTCCGATTTCGTCACTCTGGCGAGTGGAAAAAAAAGGATCGAAGACTCGTTCGAGGTCGTCGGCGCCGATGCCCGGGCCGTCGTCGCGAAGGCGGATGGTCGCGGTGCCCTGTGTGGCGCGGAGGGAGATGCTCAGCGTTCCGCCGGGGGGCAGTGCGTCGAGGGCGTTGGCGGCGATGTTGCCGAGCACGATGCGCAGGCTCGAGGCGGCGATTCGCCGCGGCGGGACGGGTTCGGCGTCGAGGGTAAGCGCGAGGTTCTTGCGGGCGAAGACCGGGCGCCACTGATCGACGAAATCGCGCACGGTTTCAGCAAGGTCGCCGGCGGTGGTGGTGCGGCGGTCGCCTTCGGCGAAGACGAGCATGCTCTGGGTGAGAGAAGAGGCGCGGGCGAGCGCTTCGGAGGTGGTGACAAGGGCGCGCTGCATGCGCGCGGTGTCGTTGGAGTGCAGGGCAAAGTCAATGGCGGTAATGGCGCCGCCGAGGATGTTGTTGAAATGGTGGGCGACGCCGCCAGCCATGAGGGCCAGGGCGGCCATGCGTGACTCGACCGCGCGGAGGCGCACGGCGAGCAGCGCAGGCGCGTCGGGGCGGAGCAGGATGATCGCGCCGACGGTGTCTTGCTGATCGTCGCAGCGGGGTGCGAGGTGGAGGGAGTACGAGGCGGCGTCGGCGCCGGCGGAAGCGAGGCGTACCGGGCACTCGACCGGCTGCCGGTCTTGCAGCGTGCGCTCCAGCGCGGCCAGCGCCGCCGCACGCGATGGCTGGTCGAGGAGCAGGAGGAAGGATTGACCTGCGCGCGTGGCCTTTTCGTCAGGTGCGAGCGCGGAGGCGAGGCGATTGGCGTGGATGATGCCTCCGGCGCGATCGACGAGCATTGCCGGCAGCGGCAGGGCCTCGGCCGTGCGGCGGAATTCGTCGTCGCGGATGGAGGGTGCTGTGTCGTCCACCCGCGTCTCCCCAAATTACTGCGTCGAGAGCGACTCGGTGTAGCGGCGTTGCGCGACCAGCTTTGGCGTGATCAGCAGCAGGCGCTCGAACCGTCCGTCGGCGCGCTGTGTGCG
>CAZNDQ010000321.1:0-652 GCA_964571825.1 uncultured Planctomycetales bacterium
CGGGTCGGGGGTCTGCGGGAAGGTGGTTCATCCGTCGTCGTCCGTTGGTGGCGTTGCGCCGCGGTCAACCGGAGCGGTCGGCGAGCGCGGGCGGGGGCGACACGTCGCCGTAGCGGCGCTGGCGGGAGGCGAAGTCGCGGATCGCGGCGAAAAGGTCTTCGCGGCCAAAGTCGGGCCAGTAGGTTTCGCTGATGTGGATTTCGCTGTAGCTGATCTGCCAGAGGAGGAAGTTGCTGATGCGGCGTTCGTTGGCGGTGCGGATGAGGAGGTCGGGGTCGTCGATGCCGGCGGTGTAGAGACAGCCGGCAAACAGCGTCTCGTCGATCTGGGCGGGGTCGAGGCGGCCGTCGCGGACGCGCGAGGCGATGCGTCGGACGGCGTCGACGATCTCGGTGCGTCCGCCGTAGTTGAGGGCGAGGGCGAGGGTGAGGCCGGTGTTGGCGCGGCTCATCTCGGTGGTGCGGCGGAGTTCATCGAGGACATCGGCGGGGAGGCCCTCTTCGCGGCCGACCTGCACGAAGCGGACGTTGTTGTTCATGATCGTCGGGCGTTCTTTAACGAGGTACTCGGCGTAGAGGCGCATGAGGGCCTCGACTTCGGCGCGGGGGCGCTTCCAGTTCACGATGCTGAAGCTGTAGAGGGTGAGAGCGCG
>CAZNDQ010000321.1:662-5244 GCA_964571825.1 uncultured Planctomycetales bacterium
AGGGTGACGATCTGGCGGACGGTGCGGGCGCCGGCTTCGTGCCCGCTGACGCGGGGCAGGCCGCGCGCCTGAGCCCAGCGGCCGTTGCCGTCCATGATGATGGCGATGTGGCGCGGCAACTGGTCGGGGCGGAGGCCGAGCACCTGTTGCGGGTCGAGTGGCGGTTCGGACATTGAGATGATTATCACTCCAATGCGCGGCGAGGGCCAATCGGCGCGGCGACGACTGCGGCGGCGCGGTCAGCGCCAGATGGTCTGCTCGCGCTGGGGGCCGATGCTGAGGATACGAATCGGCACGCCGAGCAGTTCTTCGAGGCGGGCGAGATAGCGGCGGACGGTATCGGGGAGGTCTGATTCTGCGCGGCAGACGGAGAGATCTTCGGACCAGCCGGGGAGGCGTTCGTAGCGGGGGGTCAGTGCGGCGAGTTCGGCGGCGTCGGCGGGCATGGCAGCGGGGCGGCCGTGGGCGTCCTCGTAGGCGGTGCAGATGGCGATCTCGGGCAGGCCGCCGAGGGTGTCGAGGTGCATGACGGCGAGGTCGGTGACGCCGCTGACCTCGACGGCGTAGCGGCCAGCGACGGCGTCGAACCAGCCGATGCGGCGCGGGCGGCCGGTCGTCGTGCCATACTCGTGTCCCTGTTCGCGGATGCGGGCGCCGGTCTGGTCGTGCAGCTCGGTGGGGAAGGGGCCTTCGCCGACGCGGGTCCAGTAGGCCTTGGTGACGCCGAGGACCGTTTTCACCATCCGCGCGGTGACGCCGGCGCCGGTGAAGAGGCCGAGAGCGCTGGCGCTGCTGCTGGTGACGTAGGGGTAGGTGCCGTGGTCGACGTCGAGGAGGGTGCCGTTGGCGCCTTCGTAGAGTACACGGCGGCCTGAGGCGTCGGCGTCGCGCAGCAATCGTGTCGTGTCGGTGACGTGGGGGGCGAGGCGCTTGGCGTAGGTGGCGTATTCGGTGAAGAGTTCAGCCGGGTCGAGCGAGGTCTGCTCGGCGTACATGGCGCGGAGGTATTCGCGCTTGCGGGGGACGACGGCGTCGAGGCGCTCGCGGAGGCGCGCGGGCTCGATGAGGTCGCAGACGCGGATGCCGAAGGAGCGGGACATTTTGTCGGCGTAGCAGGGGCCGATGCCCTTCGCGGTGGTGCCGATTTTGGCGGCGGGGGCGAGGCGGGCCTCGCTGAGGCGGTCTTCGAGTTTGTGCCAGGGCATGACGACGTGGGCGCGGGTGCTGAGGCGGAGGTTGTCGGCGACGGTGAGGCCGGCGCGGCGGAGGTCGTCGATCTCGGCGAGGAGGCCGGGGGGGTCGAGGACGACGCCGGGGCCGATGACGCAGGTGACGCCCGGGTGGAGGATGCCGCTGGGCATGGTGTGGAAGGCGTAGGAGCGGTCAGCGGTGCGGACAGTGTGGCCGGCGTTGGCGCCGCCGTTGTAGCGGACGGTGAGGTCGAAGCGCGGGGCGAGGAGGTCGACGATCTTGCCCTTGCCTTCGTCGCCCCAGCAGATGCCGACGACGCAGGTGTGTCCCCAGTGGTCGATGTTCATGTGCTGGTCCGCCGCGGGCCGGGGACGTGTGGTTTTCCGCGGCCCGGGGCATTGGTACAGGGCATGGATGTCGGTGTCAAACGAGCACGTGCGGCTTTGGCTGTGTGCGGCGCTTTGGCGCACCGGTCCGTAATCCATACCAGGAATCCGGCGGTGCAATGAGTCGCTGAGTGTGGTCCGTGCGACCTGGATATGGCAAATGGCTACTTGAAAAAACAATCGGCTACTAATAAGCTACTGATGCGGGAGGCCCGATCACAATGCTGACGCTTACGTCCGGGCGACTTTCCGAACTGACGCTGCCGATGAGCACGAGCTGGTTGCTGGCCGACTGCATGGAGGCGCGTGGCAAGCAGGACCTGTGGCTGCGCCAGAAGCCCGAGGTGATTGAGATCCTGCGCGAACGGGCCATCATCCAGAGCGTCGAGTCTTCCAACCGGATCGAGGGCGTGACCGTTCCAGGGGAGCGGCTGCGTCCGCTCGTTTTGGGTCGCTCGAAGCCACGGGACCGTTCTGAAGAGGAACTGGCGGGCTATCGCCGCGCACTCGAGTGGATCTTCACGCGGAAGCGTCCTGTCGAGATCACCCCAGCGGTGGTTCAACACCTCCACGGTCTGGCGCAACATGGGGCAGGTGCTGCCGGGAAGATCAAGACGCGCGACAACGAGATCGTCGAGATTCTGCCGTCCGGTGACCGCCGCGTGCGTTTTCGGCCAACGCCGGCCGCCCAAACCAAGGCTGCGCTTGGCGAGTTGTGTGACGGGTATCGGCGGGCGTGCGACGAGCCGGTACTTCCGGCATTGCTCACCGTCGCTACGTTCGTCTTCGATCTGCTTTGCATTCACCCCTTCCGCGACGGAAACGGGCGCGTATCGCGGCTGGCGACCATCCTGCTGCTTGTGCAGCACGGATTCCATGTGGCCCGCTTTATCAGCATCGAACGCCTGATCGAGGATCGAAAGGAAGATTACTACGCGACGCTGCACCAGTGTTCGGCTGCCTGGCACGAGGGCAGCAACGAAATCGTTCCGTGGTGGAACTTCTTTCTGGGCGTCACTCGGGCCGCGTACCGCGCATTTGAGGAGCAGGTCAGTACCACGACCTCGCGCTCCGCCAAGTCGGGCCTGATCCGCCAGGACATCCTGGGCAGGCCGGACTCCTTTACGCTTGCCGAACTGGCGGCGGAACTCCCTTCCACGAGCACCCAGCTCATCAAGAAAGTTCTGGCCGAACTCAAGCGGACCGGGCAAGTCGAACTGAAGGGGCGCGGTCGGGGGGCTGTCTGGCGCGTGATCCGTTGACGCAGCCCCTTCATCGAGCGCTACAACAGGCCGCCGAGCAGTCCGAGTAGTCGGTCGGTGTGACTCGCGCTCCCAATGTCGGGGTTGGGGATCAGGCCGCACTCGGGGCAAGGCGTGATTTGCTCCGGTACGAGCTTGTAGCCGCATTTCAGGCAGCGGTCCATACGGCGGAGCGTGGCGATTCTGGCGGCGGCCATTTGCCGACGCGTAAGCATGTTCGAAATCAGCATGAAGCAGGGATAGGAGAGTGCACCGGCTATCATGCCCGGCCATCGGGTCTGCGAGTGAACAAACATCAGGCTGACAATCACGACCATGATTCCCACGCCGAGCATGGAGAGGAACAGCTTGCCGATGCCGCGCCTGGCGGCGAATTCAGCTCGCTGGATTTCCTGTCGTACGGTCGGGTCGTCGATGCCCCAGAGGTCTCTCATTCAAGAATCTGCCCTTGGCCTGTGCAACAACTGCCATGTCAGGCATCAGCGTGTCAGGAGGACCATCAGGGCTTTCTGGGCGTGGAGGCGGTTTTCGGCCTGGTCGAAGATGACGCAGTTGGGGGTGCGGGCGGTGTCGTAGTCGATCTCGTCGCCGTAGTGAGCGGGGAGGCAGTGGAGGATGAGGGCGGCCGGGTCGGCGTAGGACATCAGCTTCTTGTCGACGATGTAGCCGGCGAAGTCCTTCCTGCGTTTCTCGGCCTCCGCCTCCTGCCCCATCGAGGCCCAGACATCGGTGTAGACGACGTCGGCGCCCTTGACGCCGGCGGGGATGTCGGCGGTGACAGTGACGGAGCCGCCGGAGGCGCAGGCCATCGCGGTTGCATCCTGCGTGATGGTGCGGTCGGGTTGATAGGCGGCGGGGGAGACGATGGTGATGTGCATACCGGTGAGCGCAGCGCCGTACATGAGCGAGTGGGCCATGTTGTTGCCGTCGCCGACGTAGGCGAGGCGGAGGCCGGCGAGGCGGCCGCGCTTCTCGCGGATGGTCTGGAGGTCCGCCACGACCTGACAGGGGTGCTCGCGGTCGGAGAGGCCGTTGATGACGGGGCAGGTGGCGTAGCGGGCGAGGTCCTCGACGATGTCGTGACCGAAGACGCGGGCCATGATGATGTCGACGTAGCGCGAGAGGACGATGGCGATGTCCTCGGTGATCTCGCGTTTGCCGAGGCTGATGTCGGTAGGGGCGAGATAGATGGCGTGTCCGCCGAGCTGGGTCATGCCGGCCTCGAAGGAGACGCGCGTGCGGAGCGAGGGCTTCTGGAAGATCATGCCGAGGGTGCGGCCGGCGAGGAGCGGGTGCCCCTGGCCGCGGTGTCGTTCGAGCTTGAGCTGGTCAGCGGTGTCGAGGACCTGGAGGAGTTCCTCGGGGGTGAGGTCCTTCATCGAGACGAAGCTGCGGCCTTTGAGGCTGCGGGCCATGGGGCGAATCTCCTTCACATATGCAACGCGCCATTGGCGGCGGTTCAAAACACGATTCGTCGGATCAGACGGGGCGACAGTGTAATGCGTCGCCGGATACGAGGGAAAGCGCACATCACTGTGGGCAGACGGGGTCGACGAGTTCGCCGACGATGGTGGGGGGGAGGATGACGTTCCAGCCGGTCTGGTCGAGGACCCACTGGGCGAAGGTGGCGCTGTTGGGGCCGGGATAGAGGACGTAGAAGTTGGCGCAGGGGTAGTCGCGAGCGTGGGCGCGGATGAAGGCGACGACGGGCTCGGCTTCGGGGCCGATGAGTTCGGCGATGAC
>CAZNDQ010000322.1:0-4238 GCA_964571825.1 uncultured Planctomycetales bacterium
GTCGATCCCGTCGTTCGTCTTGGCGTCGTTTGCGTTCATGTCGTTCTCTCCGTTCGGTTGCGTGGCCATGTTTCAATCCTTCTCCGGTACGAACAGGTCGCTGGCGTCCCAGATCTCTCGGCCGTAGGCGGTCTCGACCAGGTACGACCAGGCGTCGATCCCGTTGCGGCGGTACGTGCTGACCCGGACCACACGGCCCGGCTCGCCGTCCGTCTTCGAAACCACCTGCGTGCCGGGCTGCAGGCGTCGCATCGCGTTCTTCATCGTCGTGGCCATCTGCGTTTCTCCGTTTCGTACGCGTCGTGCGTACACGCACATGAAGCCATGGGTTTGGCCGGAAATCCACTCGCATTCCGAGAATTTCCAGACATTCTTGCGGACGCCGCCAGGCAGGTCCGAGTCTGTGGCGAGAGCGCGCTCCGGCGCGTTCCGGGCGGCCAGGACCGCCTATCCGTTACGTACGCGGCCACGTGGCCGCCGTGTTGCGAACGGGTCCTACGCGGGCGGGAGGCGGCGTAGATGGCGGAACCGGACGGCAAGCTGAACCCGGCGGCGCTGCCGCTTCCGGACGCGGCCCGGCTGCTCAGCGCCGCGGGCGGGCAACGGATTACGCTCGACATGCTGGAGGCGGACCGAGTCGTCGGCGCGCCAGCCAACGCGGACGGCACGCTGAACCTCGTCCACTACGCCGCGTGGCTCGTGCGGGAGATGTCTGGCCGTGGCGATTGACCCGCGCAAACTGAAGCCGACCGAAGCAGTCCGCCTGCTGAATTCCACGCCGCTCGGCGAGGTGCTCAGCGAGCGGCAGCTCCACCGTCATCGTTCGCGCGCGGGGTTCCGTATCGGTGACGACCGCACGGTCGACCTGCTGCGCTACGTCGCGTGGCTAGTGCTCGAGCGCCATCGCCCGCGTGCGGAACCCGAGGGCCTGACCGGCTACGAGGCGATGAAGGAGCGCGCCGCACAGCGCAATCGTGAGATGGCGCTGCTCGGACGCGATATTGGCGAACTGCCGGCGGTCGTCCACCCCGACCGAAAGGAACGGGCCGCGACGGATTTCCGGTTCTTCTGCGAGCAGTACTTTCCGCAGACATTCCACCTGCCGTGGTCACCGGACCACCTGAAAGTCATCGCGAAGATCGAACAGGCCGTACTCGAGGGCGGGCTGTTTGCGATGGCCATGCCGCGCGGCAGCGGCAAGACGTCGCTGTGCGAAATCGCTTGTGTCTGGGCGCTTGTTTATGGGCATCGCGAGTTCGTCGCGTTGATCGGCAGCGACGAAGAACACGCCGCCAACATGCTCGACAGCATCAAGGTCGAGCTGGAAACCAACGACGCGCTGCTCGATGACTTCCCGGAGGTGGTCTACCCCATCCGCGCGCTCGAAGGGATTCACCAGCGCGCCGCCGGTCAGCTCTACCAGGGCAAGCTGACGCACATCGGCTGGACCGCGAAGGAGATTGTGCTGCCCACCATGCCCGGTAGCCGGGCGAGCGGGTCGATCATCAGCGTGGCCGGGATCACCGGGCGCATTCGCGGCATGAAGCACAAACGCGTGGACGGCACGAGCGTGCGCCCGTCGCTCGTACTGATCGATGACCCGCAGACGGATGAATCAGCGCGCTCGCCATCGCAATGCGTGACGCGCGAGCGAATCCTGTCGGGCGCGATCCTCGGATTGGCCGGGCCGGGTCGGAAGATCGCTGGGTTAATGACGCTCACCGTCGTCCGACCTGACGACCTGGCCGATCGCATCCTCGACCGTGAGAAACACCCGCAGTGGCAAGCCGAACGCACGAAGATGGTCTACGCGTTCCCGACCGAGGAGGCGCTCTGGGCACGCTACGCCGAGCTGTGGCGCGAGGGAATGCGGGCGGATCGTGGCATGGCTGAAGCGACGGAGTTCTATCGCGCCAACCGCGAGGCGATGGACGCCGGCGCCGTGGCTGCCTGGCCCGAGCGCCACCACCCGGATGAACTGTCCGCCGTGCAACACGCGATGAATCTGCGCCTCGACCGGGGCGACGCCGCGTTCTGGGCCGAGTACCAGAACGAACCCTTGCCGGAGGAGCAGGCGGATTCGGATCTGCTCACGGCCGACCAGATCGCAGCCAAGACCAACGGCCATCGACGCGGCGAAGTCCCCATCGGCTGCACGCATCTGACGATGTTCGTCGATGTGCAAGGCAAGGCACTGTTCTGGCTCGTGGCCGCTTGGGAGAACGATTTCACGGGCTACGTCGTTGACTACGGAACGGAGCCTGACCAGAAGGAAGGGTATTTCACGCTGCGCGACCTGCGGCACACGCTCGCGCTGGCAGCGCCGCGGGCTGGAATCGAGGGCGCGATCTACGCCGGCCTCGAGCGGCTCACGAGCCGGCTCCTGGATCGCGAATGGCGACGCGACGACGGCGCGATGGTGCGGATCGATCGCTGCTTGGTCGACGCGAATTGGGGCAGCTCGTCCGATGTTGTCTATCAGTTCTGCCGGCAATCAAAGCACGCCAGCATCCTGCTGCCATCGCATGGCCGCTACGTCGGCGCTTCCTCGATTCCCTTCTCCGACTACAAGCGGCGGCGCGGCGACCGCGCGGGGCTGAACTGGCGCGTCCCGACCGTGACTGGCAAGCGCGCCGTGCGGCACATCACGTTCGATACGAACTTCTGGAAGTCGTTCATCTACGCCCGCCTAGCCGTCGCGATGGGCGATCCAGGATGCCTCTCGCTCTTCGGCCGCAAACCCGAGCAGCACCAGCTGTTCGCCGCGCACCTGACCAGCGAATACCGCGTGAAGACCGAGGGACGTGGACGAACGGTCGATGAATGGAAGCTCCGCGTCGACGGCTCCGACAACCACTGGTTTGACTGCCTGGTCGGCTGCGCGGTTGCGGCGTCGATGCAGGGCGCCGTTCTCCTCGGCGAGGACGATCGTCCCGCTGCCCGTCCGACGATTCGGCTATCGACGATTCAGCGGAGTCGGCGATGAAGCCCGACGTACCCAAGCCGCCGGAGCCCGCGCCGCGAGGAATCGTCTGCCCGCGCTGTGGATGCGCCGAGTTCCGCGTCGTTTACACGCGCCCGGGCGTCGGAGGCCGAATTGTTCGCCGACGTGAATGCCGCTATTGCGGGCGCCGGATGACCACCTCGGAACGGCCACTCGGGTCGTAATTGCCGCCCTTCGAGCGTCCCCAGGTCTACAGGTGTAACGATCTGACCAACGGCTAGACCGTCGCGCGCACTTCCAGCCGACGCGGCGTACGTAACGGGTAGACCGTCCGCGGGATGGTGTAACGGCAACATGCTGGCCTCATTCGCCGGCGCTGTGGGTTCGAGTCCCGCTCCCGCTATCGGAGTAACGCCACGATGCCCGACACGACCATCGAGGAAGCGATCCGCGACAACGCCGCCGGCCCGAAGAAGGCCCAGGGTGATTCCGGTTCGGTCGAACAGCATTCGATCCCCGAGCAGATCGAGGCGGACCGCTACCTGGCGTCGAAGGAGGCGTCGAAGCAGGGTCTCGGAATTCGGATGACGAAGGTTGTCCCACCCGGAGCGATTTGAGCGTGCTGAATTGGCTGCGACAGCTTGGTTCGCGCATCGTCGGCACCCGCGGCCGGCTGCTGGTCGTCCGTGGCAAGTACGACGCGGCGCAGACCACGCACGAGAATCGCCGGCATTGGGCTCACGCTGATCACCTCTCTGCTGATGCGGCGGCCAGCGCAGAGGTGCGCCGCATTCTCCGCAGCCGCGCCCGCTACGAAATCGCCAACAACAGTTACGCCAAGGGGATTGTGCTGACGCTCGCGAACTACGTCGTCGGCACCGGCCCGCGGCTGCAGATGCTCACCGACGATCCTGAAGCCAATCGGTTGATCGAGAAGGAATTTTCCCTATGGGCCAAGGCCGTCGGCCTGGCCCACAAGCTGCGCACAATGCGGATCGCTCAGTGCGAAGCGGGCGAAGTCTTCGGACTGCTCGCAACCAATCCGCGTGTCGCAGCGCCGGTGCAGCTCGACGTGCGTTTGATCGAAGCCGATCGCGTGTGCGCCCCGACGTTCGCCATGCGCGGACCGGAGACGGTCGACGGCATCCTCTTCGACGAATTCGGCAACCCGGTCGCATACACCGTGTTGCGACGGCATCCGGGCGAAGCCGCCAGTCTGCGCGGCGGTGGCCTGGAATTCGACGTTCTGCCGATCGAATCGATCATCCACCTGTTCCGCGCCGAGCGCCCGGGT
>CAZNDQ010000322.1:4248-5199 GCA_964571825.1 uncultured Planctomycetales bacterium
GTTCACAAGCTTGCTGTCGCTGTTCGCGATGCTGCGCCGCTCCACGATGGCCGCCCTCGGCGCCGCCTTTTTTAATGATACGGCGACCACCGAGATCTACACCGACGCGCCGGCCGATGCCGAGGCCGCTCAGGTCGAACCGATGGACACGGTCGACATGGATCGCGGCACCTGGCTGACCATGCCGTACGGTTGGAAGGTCGGCCAGCTCAAGGCCGAGCAGCCGACCACGGTTTACGGCGACTTCAAGCACGAGGTGATCAACGAGATCGCCCGTTGCCTGAACATGCCGTTCAACATCGCGGCCGGGAATTCGTCGGGTTACAACTACGCCTCGGGGCGACTCGACCACCAAGCCTTCTTCAAGGCCATCCGCATCGACCAGGCATATCTCGCGGACGTTGTGCTCGACCGCGTGCTGAACGCGTGGTTGAACGAAGCCGTTCTCATCGAAGGCTATCTGCCGCAGAGCGCTCGAACGCTCGACGCGAATCTCGCCCACCAGTGGTTCTGGGACGGGCTCGAGCACGTCGACCCGCAGAAGGAAGCGACGGCGCAAGCGACCCGCCTGACCAGCAACACAACGACGCTGGCCGCCGAGTACGCGAAGGCGGGCCTCGACTGGGAAAGCGAACTGCGTCAACGGGCACGCGAGGTCGCGCTGATGCGCGAGCTTGGATTGACGCCGGACCAGGCGGCCCCGGCGGCGACGAACGACATGGAGGATGACGACGATGTCACGGAAGACAACGTTGCCCGCCGGGCGGCCTGAGAACACGGAACGACTTCCTGATCGGCTCGAACTGCGGGCCAGCGCCGGCGCGATCACGCTGCAAGCGGTTGCGGCCGAAGGCGGAGGCGACGCGATTCCGCGCTTCATGATGGTCGCCTACACGGGCGAGCCCATGGCCGTCGAGGGCTGGCGCCACCCGGTCGTGGTCGATCTCGAGG
>CAZNDQ010000323.1:0-5186 GCA_964571825.1 uncultured Planctomycetales bacterium
GCCTTGGGCGGCTGGAAGCAGATGTCGCAGGGGCCGGGCTGCGACGAACCGACCGGGGGTGTGAAGGGCGCTCCCCCCGGGCCCGCTGTGGTGTTGACGATCGGCGTGGTGCCCGGCTCGGGCGGACAGGTGCGCGTGTACACTCTGGTGGCACTGCAATAGGTGTAGGTGTTGGCGCCGCAGCGCAAATCATGGCATTCGCGGACGCCGATGGGATCGCAACCGGCGCCGCGCAGGCCGCCGCCGGGGACGATGAGCACCGGGACGGTGACGCGGCAGGCGCCGAAGGGGTCGGCGGGCGTACAGCCGCCGGGCAGGTCGCCGATCTCGGTGACCAGCGGAATGAGTTCGTAGAGATCGTTGCTCAGCACGTCGAGGGTGACATTCTCGGCCGTGACCAGACCGTAGTTTGTGATGGTGAAGTTGACCTGCGCCGGCAGCGTCAGCGCGTCGAGGTCGAGCCCGGAGGGTTCGAGCACGACGACCGGTGCCGGCACGTTGGTCTGGAACTCCGCCTCGATGTGGATGACGTATTCGTCGTCGATCTCGGTCGGGACCACCGACCAGTTGTACGAGATCAGCTCGCGCGGCATGAAGGCTTCGATCTCGTTAACGCGGCCGCCCTGCACGAGGGTCGTGGTGCGGAAGACGCCGTGCTGGGGCGCGGTGACTTCGAGGCGGTAGTACGCTTCCTGCAGGCCGTCGAGGAGCAGCGTGCCGTCGGCGCCGGTCTGGCCGCCGGCGACGAGCGCGGCGCTGTTGGCGTCGTAGAGCCGGACCATCGCCCCGGCAACCTGCGGTGCCCCGGCCGCGTAGTAGGTGAACTCGTCGGTCGCGCGCACCAGCAGATCGCCGATGCCGCTGGAGACCGCCTCGAAGCGGAAGGGCACGCCGAGCACCTGATCCTGGTAGCGCACTTCGATCACGCCCTGATAGGGGCCGAGCACGAGGTCCGGCGGCGGATCGAGCTGGATGACGGCGGCCGTCTCGCCCTCGGCGGCGATGCCGGGCAGCGGATTCAGCGAGGCGGACGAAATCCAGGGCACGCCGGGCAGAACGAGCGAGATCGGGCCGGAGTCGCCGGCGCCGACGTTTCGCAGCCGGAAGGAAACGAACGAGCGCTGCCCGCGCAGCATGGTCGTCCGCACCTGGCCGCCGACGAGGTCCTCGGGCGCGACAATCAGCGTCGCCTGCGCCGGCCCGATGGTCACATTGAGATTGGCCGTCGTCGAGGCGCCCTGCGCGCTGGTGAGCACGATGCGGACGGGCTCGACGAGCGGCAGGTTGTCGGTCGCCAGCAGCGTGTAGTTCACCTGTATGGAGCCGAGTCCGGGCACGGTATCGGTCAGCGTCACGTCGACCTGCACGTGGGCCGGGGCGTCCTCGACGCCGGCCGTCAGTCCGGTCTGCGGCAGCTCGCCGAGGTTTTTGAGCAGCACGGATCCCGTGCGCATGAAGCCGGGCACGGCGTAAACGTCCTGGTTCTTCGGCTGCGCCAGCAGGGACCAGAGGCGGAACTCGTCCTGCACGGGCAGTCCCGTGGCGTATCCCGGCCCGGCGGTCACCTCGTACCGGCCGCCCTCGGTCGGACCCGGCTCGAAGGTCACGGCGTAGTCGCCGTTCTCGTCCGTTTGCGCGGCCAGTTGCCGCTGGAAGCCGCGCACGGTGATGCGCACGACGACGGGCACATCGACGGCCGGCTCGGCGTTGTCGTCGCGCGTGGCGGCGCCCGTGATCTGCACCGGCGTACCGGCGGGCGCATCCTCGATGTCGGCCTCGGCCGTCACCGAGTAGCCGCCAACCACCACCGTCATGCCGCCCACGCCGACGTTGTCCGCTTCGCCGCCGCCGAGCCCCTCGTTTACCGCGTTGTCCGCGTCGGTCACGACGAGAACGTAGTAATCACCGGGCATTGGCGGAGTTTCGACTATCGCCTGCTGTGCATACGACTCGTTCGATGCGAGGGTCTGCGGCCGCACCGCGCTGCCCAGCGCGACATCGCCCGCATCGAGTAGCATGTCGGTTGAGGCGAAGACACGATCGACCCAGACGCCCCCGGCCGCACCGGGTCCGGCGTTGGTGACGGTCCAGTCGACCGTCAGCGGCTGTCCGAACAGTCCTGCCCCGCTCGCCTGCACCTGACTGACCACCAGATTCGGGCGGTCGGGCTGGGTGATCATCGTCGGCGCCGCGGCGATGACGGCGTTGTTGGCTTCGTCGGACTCGCGCACGGATGTGCCGCGGTCCGTCTCGACGACGACGTAGTACAAGCCTTCGAGATAGCCCGGAACGACGGCATTGACGTTGGCCGAATACATCCCGGCCGCGGGCGTGGCAACCGTGCGCGGCACGCTGGTCAGCAGAATGTCGGTACCAATGGTCGCATCGTTGGAGAGATAGACCGCGTCGACCCACACCGGCCGGGCAGCGCCATCGCCGTTGTTGTGCACCGTCCATGTCAGGGCGAGCATGCCGTCGGCGACGCCCGCGGCCGGCGCGACGATCGGCGCCACGGTCAGGTCGGCGAGCCGATAGGGTGACTCCGCAGCAACCGTGCAATTGTCCGACTCGTCGGCCTCGACGACGTCGCCGAAGACGTCGGCACAGATGATGAAATTGACGCCCGGCGTGTTCAGCTCGGGGATGGCCACTTCGACGCTCTGCGCAGCGGTCTCGCCCGGCGCGAGCGTCGCGTCGAAGACCTTGTTCGCCAGGAGCACGTCGCCGCCGACGGCTGCGTCGGTCGAGGCGAACACCCGCGCCACCCCCGAGCCGAAGAGCGGCTCGGCGCCGGCGTTCATCACGGTGTATTCGACGGTCGCCGGCACGCCGACCTCGACCGTCGCCGGCGGCTGAATCTCGCTGATGACGATGTTCGGCAGCGGCGGCAGGGAAACGGCGATCGGCCCGTAGGCGCCGGTGTTGTTCAGCTCGTTGATCTCGGTGATCGAATGCCCGCCGTCGGCGGCGATGATGACGAAGTACGCCCCGCCGGGGAGTTGATCGTCGAGCGGCAGGGGCATGGCGGCGAACTGCTCATAGGCGGGGTCGCCGGGCGCCAGCGGCCCGGCCGGCGCGGATAGAGTGCCGAGCAGGCGGTCGTCGACACTCAGGGTGTCGTTGTCGGAGAGATAGACGTAGTCGGACCAGCCGCCGGAGGTTGCGGCGGTGCCCTCGTTGGCGACCATCCAGCCGAGGGGGATCTCCTGGCCGAACTCAGCGGTGTCCGCGGCGGCCACCGCGGTGACGACGAGGTCGGGCGCGGGCGTCGCCGCGACGGCGATCCCGTCACTCGCGAGGACGTTGTTGCCGCCGTCGAGGTCGGGCACCACACCCGCCTGATCGGTGTGGACGATGATGTAGACCGTCGCCTCGACGAAAGTCAGCGGCAGCGTCACGTTGCGGCTGACGGTGTAGGAGCCGTCGGGCGGCAGCGGCGCCTGATTCGCCAGCCCGATGCGCAACAGTTGGTCGCCGCCGTCGAGGGTGGCGTCGTTCGAGAGGTAGATGGCGTCGAGCCAGTTCGCCTGTGCGGCGGCCGTGCCGGCGTTCTCCACCATGTATTCGACAACGATCTGCTGCCCCCCCACCGCTGACGACGGCGTGAGGACCGCGGCGACGCGCAGGTCCGGCGCCGGCTCGGGCGCGACGGCGATCGCCGCGGCCGCGACGTTGTTGGCCTCGCCCTCGCCCTCATCCACTTCGTCGTCGGCGTCGGTGACGAGGAGCACGAAGTAGTCGGCGGGTGTGCCGGGCAGCGTGATCTGAAGGTTGATCGTCTCGCTCGTCTGGCCGACGGGCAGGTCGCCGGCAAAAACGGCTGAGCCGAGCGGCGTATCCTCCGCGCCGAATACATCGTCGGTGGAGAGGTACACCCGATCGACCCACGGCCCGCCGGCCGGCGCATCGCCGTTGTTGTGCAACTGCCAGGAGATCGTGACGGTCTGGCCCACCTCGCCGGAGGCCGGCAGGCCGATGATCTGCGGCACGAGGTCCGGGGCCGGCTGGTAGAAGCTGAACTCGCGGGAGATGGCATCGAAGATGAAGGACGACACCGGCGTCTGGTTGAAGAACGAAAACTCGCGGCTGACGGCGTCCTGGAGGATGTCGGCGATGAAGCGGTCGTTGACGAATGAGAACTCGCGGGTGATCGCGTCAGCGGGCTGATATGCCGTCGGCGCAATGTTGAAGTAGGTCAGCTCGCGCGAGATCGCGTCGACCGGTGCGAACGCGGCCGGTGGCAGATTCACATAGGAGAACTCGCGCGAGATGGCATCCGACGCGCCGCCACCGCTGAGATCGAGATTGTTGAAGGAGAACTCGCGCGACAGGGCGTCGGACGGCGGCGGCACGGCGGTGCCGAGGTTTTCGAAGCTGAACTCGCGCGAGTGCGCGTCGGCCGCGGGGTCGCCCGCGCCGTCGCCGGAATCCGCCGGTCCGTCGAGCCAGAAGGGGTCGAGCGACTCCGCGGACGGATCGCCGTCGTGCTGTGCCGCCGTCGGACGCGGCGCGCGCAGCCCATCGCCCGCCGCCAGCGGCCCGAGCAGCAGCAACAGTCCGGTCAGCATTCCGCCGCAAAGTGCCTTGAACACGCCCGACTCCCAGGCAGAAACCCGTTGCGGTCTACGAGGACGTCCGAATCTGTGCCGTCGCTACGGTTGCGGCGGCGCGTAGGCGCGGACCTGAATGGCGCCGAAGTCGCGCGGCAGATTGAGCAGCGCCGTCGTGGTGGACAGGGCGAGGCTGCCCGAGAGCGCGTCGGCCATGACCCTCACCGGCGCGCCGGAGCGCGGCGTGACGCGGACCTCGACGAGCCAGTCGAGTGGCACGTTTCGCGCCTCGATGTGCAGCGTGACCGGATCGAGCGAGTCGAGACTGACATCGGAGAAGGGGTAATTGAAGCTGCTGCGCGGGTCGGCGGGGATGGGCACGTCGCTGATGCCGACGGTCAGGTGCGTCGCCGTGACGGTCGGCGCTTCGTCTGGCGGCCAGAGCAGCACTTCGTCGTCGATCAGCGGGAAACGCTGGATTGGCGGGTTGCCGGCACTGGAGAGCGAATCCAGATTGGCCTCGATGGCGATCCGGCCCACCGATCCGTTTGCGGGGCCACCGGAGGCAAACGGGTTGCCACCTGCACCGCCGCGTGCCAACAAGAGCCCCGCGCCGGTGATCTGATCGGCGATCAG
>CAZNDQ010000324.1:0-798 GCA_964571825.1 uncultured Planctomycetales bacterium
ACGAGCGTGGCGCTTCTGTCGAGCGGTGCGACGGCCGTGGCGCAGGGCGTGATCACGGACGGCAACGCGCGATGGGAGTTCAACAACGATCCGGGCGTGCCGGGTTCGGCGGACTTTGAGCCGGACGGCGGGGGCGCGGTCGATGACAATCTGACGCAGAACTGGTGGTGGTTCCGGATTACGTCGGGGCCGGGGTTTGCGACGTTCGAGCGGCCGCTGGCGTGGCCGGCGGCGAGTCAGTCGTACGTCGGGAACGTGGCGACGCTGGGGGATTCGGAGGCGAGCTTCGACTGGGAGTTGAGCGTGATGCTGCTGGATGAGGCGCAGGCGGGCAATGCGCGGATCATCGAGGAGCTGACGCTGACGAACACGACGGACGAGTTTCTGAACATCACGATCTTCAATTATGTGAACTTCGCGGTGGGCGCGGATGAGCTGGATGACACGGCCGTGCAGCTCGGGCCGGCGCACGTTGGGTTCTTTGACGATGACCTGGATTACTCGGCGGAGATCGAGGGCCCCGGCGGGGTGGCGTTCGAGGTGGCACCGGTGCCGATCCTTCTCAACAGTCTGAACGACTCGACGATTACGCAGGCGACCAACGGGGGGACGCCGGCGGGTCCGGGCGACCTGGCGGCGGTGGTCGAGTATCAGGTCAGCGTTTCTCCGGGCGGCGTAGTCTCGGTGTCGGAGTTGCTCGAGGCGAGTCTCGTGCCGGAGCCGTCGGCGCTGGCGCTGCTGGCGGTGGGTGCGGCGGCAATTCTACGGCGCCGGCGCAGGTAGTCGGTCGTCGAGCCG
>CAZNDQ010000324.1:808-5185 GCA_964571825.1 uncultured Planctomycetales bacterium
TTTTCCCCACATCTCGTACACGCGGATCAGATGATCGCGTGCGCGCTGCGAGAACTCGTGGTCGGGCCCGAGTTCGGATGTGCGCAGCGAATCCCAGGCGGCGCGCAGCCTGCGCTCGGCGTCGTCGTAGCGCCCGAGCGCGGCGAGGCAGGAGCCGTAGTCGGCGGCGATGCGGGCGCGGTACCAGGGCGGGAGGACGGCGTCGGCGGCGCGGAGGGTGGATTCGTATTCCCGTGCCGCGTCGTCGAGGCGGGCGGACTGCTGGAGGATGCGGGCGAGGTGGAAGTTCGAGACCAGCGCGTCGGCGTGCGTCTCGCCGAGCAAGCGGCGGCGGGCGTCGAGGGCGCGGCGGGTCAGGGATTCCGCTTCGTCGAGTTCGTCGCCGTCGCAGAGCATGACGGCCAGGTTCTGCATCACGGCGAGCGTTGAAGTCTGTTCGGGGCCCTGGACGCGGGCGGAGACGTCGAGCGTTTCGCGCATCAGCGGGACGGCGTCGGCGACGCGGCCCTGCTTGAAGTAGAGGGTGGCGAGGTTGTTCATGATGCGCAGCGTGTCGGGGTGGTCGTCGCCGTGGAGGCGGCGGTATCCGGCGAGGGCGGGTTGAAAGAGGGGGGCCGCTTCGTCGAGCTTGCCCTGGACCCAGAGGACATTGGCGAGGTTGTTCATCGAGGCGAGGGTGTCGGCGTGGTCGTCGCCGAGCGTGCGGCGGCGCGCGTCGAGCGTGCGGCGGAAGAGGGTCTCGGCGTCGACGAGGCGGCCCTGATACTGAAGCAACTGGGCAAGGTCGTTCTGAGTGGCGAGCGTGTCGGGATGATGGTCGCCCAGTTCGCGGCGGCGGATGTCGAGGGCGGAGGAGAAGAGGTCGAGCGCGGTGTCGTAGCGCGTGAGGCCGCGGTAGGCGCGGGCGAGCCAGGCGCTGAGCTGCGCGGCGACGAGGGGGCGGTCGGCGAATTCGCGCGGGATGCTCCCGGCGGCGAGGTCAAGGCGTTCGAGGACGGTGATCTGGTCGGGCGGCTTGGGGGCGACTCCGGCGGATGAACGGCCGGGATCGACGGAGGAGACGGTGTCGACGAAGAAGTCGATGGTCTTTTCAGCGAGGTCGCGCTGGTCGACGGCGTTATCGCGTTCGACGCGGAGGCGCGCGGCCATGAGGGCCATCGAGGCGGCGAAGACGATAGAGAGGACGAAGAGGAGCGCGGCCGCGACGGAGGCGCCGGGGTGGCGTCGGACGAACTTGTTGAGGAGATAGGCGGTGCTGTCGCGGCGCGCTTCGATGGGGCGGCGTTCGAGATAGCGGGCGAGGTCGTCGGCGAGGGCGGCGGCGGACTGATAGCGGCGCGACTTTTCCTTTGCCAGCGCGCGGAGCGCGATGGCGTCGATGTCGCGGTCGAGCGATCGGTTGACGGCGCCCGGTCTTCGGGGATCGACCTCCTGAATGTTGCGGAGAATGGAGGTGAGGGGGCCGTCGACGGCGTAGGGCATTTCGCCGGCGAGCAGGCGGTAGAAGATGGCGCCGAGGGCGTAAACGTCGCTGCGGACGTCGATCTCGGCAGTCTGTCCGGCGGCCTGTTCGGGGGCCATGTAGGCGGGCGTGCCGAGAATCTGGCCGGATTCGAGCGTGAGCGTCGGGTCGCCGTCGCGCCCTTCCGTCATCTTGGCCAGCCCGAAGTCGAGGATGTGCGGCTGGCCAGATTCATCGACGAGGATGTTGGAGGGTTTGAGATCGCGGTGGATGACGCCGCGCTGGTGGGCAGCGGCGACGGCTTCGCAGACGCGGTGCATGAGCCGGACGCGGCCGCGCGCGTCGAGTTGGTGGGCGTCGGCGAAGACGTCGGGCGGGCGGCCGGTGATGAAGGGCATGACGAAATAATCCTGGCCGGAGGCGATACCGGAGTCGTAGATGGGAACGACGCCGGGGTGGCGGAGCGTGGCGAGGAGTTCGACCTCGCGTTCGAAGCGCAGGCGCGCTTTGGGGTCGGCGGCGGCGGAAGCGAGCATGACCTTGATGGCGACGCGCTGCCCGGTGCTCTGCTGAACGGCCTCGTAGACGATGCTGAAGTGCGTGCGCGACAGCTCGCGGAGGACCTGGTAGCCGGCAAAGTGGTCGGCGGCGGCGGGGGGGGGCGGTGCGGCGACGGATGGAGCGGCCGCTGCAGCGCGGGTAGCGAGGGCGTCGCGGATTCGTGCGGCGAGCGCGTCGTGCGACTCAACCTGGCGGACGAGGACGACACAGTTGGCGCAACGTTCGAGGTGATCGGCGAGGCGGGCGGACTCGTTTTCGGGGAGAGCGCCGCGGACAAAGGGCTCCCATTGTTCGAGCGGCGGGCAGGCCTTCATGCGCCGCCTCCGAGCAGGTCGCTGCCGGTCAGATCGCGCAGCATGTTGCGGATGCGTTCGAGGACGCGGAACTTGGCGACGTAGACCGGGTTGACGGTAAGGCCAAGTAGCTCAGCCGTCTCCGCGGCCGGTCGCTCCTCGATCACGTTCTCGACAAACGCGCGGTAGGTGTGCTCGGCGATGTCGGGGCGTACTTTCTCGACGCAATAGCGGAGGTGCTCGGCGAGCCAGTGGCGTTCCCAGAGTTCGTCGGCGGCGGGCTGGTCGTCGGGCTGCGCGGCCCAAAGGCCGCTGCCGATCTGTTGTTCGCGGCGCTTGCGGAAGTGGTCGCGGATGCGGTTCTGAGCGATCGTGCGGAGCCAGGCCTTGAAGCTGCCGGTGTGCTGATACTGGTCGATGTTGGCGAGCACGGCTTCGATGCACTGCTGGGAGACGTCGTCGGCGTCGGCATCGTTGAGGCCGCGTTTGCGGGCGTAGCCGACGAGCATCGGCCGGTAGAGGTCGTTGAAGGTGGTCCACGCTTCCGCGTCGTTACGGTCGGTCAGGCGCGCCAGCAGTGTGGAGCGGGTGTCGTCCACTGGGCGGCTCCCAGGGTGAGGTTGGTCCGGCCCGGATGCGCTTCGATCGGTCATTTTATCGCCCCGGGTGCGGATTTCGAGCATGGCGAATTCTCCGTGTAAGGATCGCAGGCGGTCGGCGTTCTCCTTGTGAGCGGACGGCGCGAGGCCGTCCGAGGCCGGCGTGAACAGGAAACAGGGCCGCAACGATCCGAAAGGAGAACTCCGATGTGTCGAGTGGCGACGTACCTGGCGACGGTATTGGTGATGGGGACGTGTGTCGCGACGGCGCGGGCGCAGGGCCCGCAGTACAACCGCAGCATCGAGCTGGTCGAAGTGATCGAGGGGGCAGACGGTCTGGAGCAGGTCTTCGTGCGCGTGGGGATCTACGCGACGGGCTTCGTCGTGCTGAACTACGACCTGACGGTGCTGATCAACGGCGTGCCGCAGACGTTCCCGCATGATCTGACGTACAACGGCGCGGCGGACGGGTGCAGTACGGGCGACGCCTGCTCCGGATGCTCGGCCGGCTATTCGTGCTTCGTGGGCGTGCCGGGTGCCGGTTGTAAGTGCGGCAGGTTTGCCTATACAGCTACGATGCCCTTCCCGATCGAACCGGGAAGTGTGGTCGAGGCGTTCCTCGCGCCGGCGCGCGGCGGCTACCCGGAGATCGACACGTCGGACGACGCCCATTTCCAGATCTACGACGGTTCGCCCGTCCATTGGAACCGCAGGATCAGCAACGTGCAGGTGACTCCGGCCGCAGTGGGCGGCGATTCGTTCTTCGATATCGTCTTTGACCTGAGCGTTGAGACCGACAACGTCGGCAACGAACTCGATCTGTCGACGGACCTTGACGTGCTGGTGAACGGGCGGCGCGTGCACACGCAGCGGTGGCTGGTCAATACGACGCCCGGCGGTCCGAACGGCTGCGGCATCGGTTGCGCGACGTTCCAGGCGTGCACGTGCGTGCAGACGCCGTGGGGCGAAACGGTGTGCTACTGCGGCGGGTTTGTGGCCAACTGCAACGGCGGTACGCACGAGTTGCAGCCGGGGGACGAGATTACGGTGCTGCTGCGGCCGGCGCCGAATGCGCTGCCGGAACTGCCGGGGCTGGAGGGCGACGACGAGGAAGAGGCGACTCCGCCTCGGACGTGCGGCGATTTCGACGGCGACGGGGACACTGACCTGGAGGATTTTGCGAACTTCCAGCTCTGCTACAACGGACCGGGGAATCCGCCGGCGCCGAGTTGCCTGGTCGGGTTCGCCGCGGACTGCGACGGCGACGGCGACGTGGACCTCGTGGACTACTCGACGTTCCAGGCGAATTTCACCGGTTCGCAATAGGCGATGGGGCGCCTGCTTGTAGCGGCGCGAAGTCGGTGGAAATGGCTCACGGACACCGTGTCCGTGGGCCATTTTGTTTTCAGGTGGTGTGCAGGGGGACCGGTGCGCTATGGCCCTGGGAGGTTCGAGGCGGACA
>CAZNDQ010000325.1:0-5180 GCA_964571825.1 uncultured Planctomycetales bacterium
CAACCCCAAAACCAGCACCAGGAAGAGCCGCTTCATCGCATCAGATCCCAGTCGACGGAACCGACCCCGCTGCAATCCCCATGGAACCGTAGCGGGCACCGCCTGCACCGTCAACCGGACCGCATCGTCTCGGAGGGGCACTTGCGGAGCATAGCCGTCGCCGACGGGGCGATTCGCACTATTTGCTTTCCGCGGTGTCGTCTTTACGGGGTGGATAGATCTGGATCAGCCCTCCCAGCTTCTCGTTTGCCGGCTGCGACGTTGGCGGCCAGATTTCCTTCATCTCCGTTGCTTCGCCCGGTTTCTTATCCTCCTCTTTCGCACCGGTGATCGTCGGATCTTGGATGATGTACCTCAGCCGCCACTGCGGTCGGTCCGATCCCAAGCGGTTGCCGTCGACGAGCAGCTTCTGGTTGGGACCGGTCCGATAGCCGATTTGCACGTGCTCCTCGGTATTGACGATCTGCTCGCCGGCTCCGTAGTCGGTATTCAGGTAGACCAACAGCCCGTAGTGCGAGCGATTGACCGGTTCCACCTCATACACGATGCGGTGTACGCGTCCCGTTTTCTTTTCGGCTTCGACCTGTATCCGTTCGCGGTCCTTGAACAGCGGCCGACGGCGCTCGACCGTCGCGGTGCGCACCTTCGGGTCGTCGAGCTTGTTGATCGCGCTGTCCCATTCGACAGTGGCGAGCTGCGCTGCAGCCTCATCGGCCTTCATTCCGGTTTCCAGGCGGAACCGCCCGCCGACAGTGCCGCGCTTCTGCAGCGGCCCGGCCCGCATGCCCCATAGAACATATTTCTCGCCCGCCACGCGGATCGTGAATCGGTCGTTGACCGGATCGGCGGGGACACCTTGGCCGTGCGCGGCGCCCGACCCGAACCACCCGGAAAGACTGAGCACCACACACGCCACCAGGCATGCGCCGACCGCTATCTGTCTGCTGCGTTTCATCTGCATGGAGTATATGTCGGGTAATCTACCGGCCGAGCGTTAGGCTTGAGCGCTCCCACTTCGCGTCACTTTTCCGCGCCGGCGCGCTGGCGCCCGCCGCGCAGTACTGCGAAACGCCCGCCAATCGACGCCGAGCTTCCGCATCCGCGCCCGCAGCGTGTGCGGGTTGATGTTCAGCCGCGCGGCCGCGCCGAACACGCCCTCGATCCGCCCGTGGGTGGCGCGCAGCGCGTCCTCGATGTGCCGGCGCATGGCGTCATCGAGCGTATCGGCGGCGGGCTGGCGCTCGACGGGGGTTCGCGCCTCCGCTCGGACGGGGCCCGCCGGTGCGGCGCCCGCTCCAGACTCGGGGGCATCAACACCGGCGGCGCCGAGATCGGCGGCGCCTATTCGCCCAGATTCGCGCTCGTACGGCGCGACACCGAGTGCCTTGACGACTTCGAGGCGCCGGCCGTTGCCGAGCAGGGCCGCGCGATCGATCACCGACGCCAGCTCGCGGACGTTTCCCGGCCAGGCGTAGCCCAGCAGCACGCGCACGTCATCCGGCGTCGGCATGACCGGCGCCAGTCCGAACCGCGTCGCCGCCTTCTCCGCGAAATGGCGCGCCAGCGCCGCGATATCTTCCGGTCGATCGCGCAGCGGCGGAAGCTGGATCGGGAACACCGCGATGCGATACCAGAGATCCTCGCGGAAGCGCTTCTCGCGTACCAGCGCCGCCAGATCGCGGTTCGTTGCGCCGATGATCCGTACGTCCACGTGAATCGACTGCTGCGCGCCGACGCGCTCGATGTAGCCGTCCTGGAGGACGCGGAGAAGGCGGACCTGAGCGGCGAGCGGCAGTTCACCCACCTCGTCGAGAAAAAGCGTGCCGCCGTCGGCGCGTTCGAACCAGCCCTTGCGCTGATCGACCGCGCCGGTGAAGCTGCCGCGCTCGTGACCGAAGAGCTGCGAGTCGAGCAGTTCCGGCGGGATCGCGCCGCAGTTGACGCGGATGAATGGCCCCCCCGCGCGCGGCGCGTGCACGTGAATTGCCCGCGCGATCACTTCCTTGCCCGTTCCCGTTTCGCCGAGCAGCAGCACGGGCGCATCGGACGGGGCGACCAGCGCGACGCGTTCCATCGCCGACCGCAACCCCGAGGTCGAACCGACGATTTCGTTGTTGATGTCCGTCCGACCCAACCGGGTGAGCAGCGCGCGGCGGTCCGCCTCAGCGGCCTCGCGGAGGCGCGTCATTTCGTGCAGCCGGCGGTCGTTTTCCAGCGCCGCGGCGAACGGCTCGAGCAGCGACTTCATCAGGTGAAGATGTCTTTCGAGGAACTGCTCTCCCTCGCGCGCTTCGAGCAGCAGTACGCCCACCGGCCCCTCGCTCTCGCGCAGCGGCCCCAGGAGCACGTCGGCCCGCACGTCGCCGGGGATGATCCACGCCAGATCGTCCGGCACCCGCCGGCGACCGGCGTGCAGCACGGCCCCCTCCGCGCACCAGGCGACAAAGCACCGCGACTGCGCAGCGGTCAGGTCGGCACGGCTCGGCGTGCGCGGCGGCGCCGTCGCCTTGCCCGTCATCGCGACGGCCACCGTTTCCACACAGGACTGTCCGAGGTTTGCCCGGCGCACAATGACCCGCCGCAGCGGCAGATGCTCGGCCAGCAGCACGGCGATGATGTTCGTGAACTCGGTGATTTCGATATGGCGACACGCTTCGCGCCACACCCGGAGCAACAGCGCGTCAGTCGTCAGCGCTGACGATTTCCGTGCCATATCACGGTTATTCTATGCTGAGTCGCGCCGTTTCCAAGCAGAATTCCCGGAAAATCTGACGTGCTTCGGCGCATTTCGCGCTGCCGCGTCTGATCCGCGGCCCCAAGAGCCCCGATTGCGCTCCGGCACGCGGTTTGCTCGCTGCATCGTGCGAATACCCGTTGTGCTTGCTCCGGACGCCCTTGACCGCGTCGATGCGATGCCGATGCGTTCAAGGGCGTTCCAACAGTCGATGCGCAGTCTGAGGCGGCGCGGCGAAGCGCCTTTCCCCGGGGAGTGAGAATCAAGGCAGCGGCGACGTGCAGGCGACCCGCCGCGCGTCTATCTCACAGGCTGGGCGGCGGGCTCGAGCAGTTTGTTCCAGCGGCGGGCTTCGCGCGACTTCCAGGCGCCCTTGTGGTAGGCGTAGCCGACGATGAGCGGGGTGGCGAGCGTCGCTTCGCTGTAGACCATCTGCTCGTACGCGGTGTCCACCTTGCCCCAGCTGGACGCTTCCTTGAGCGTGCTGCTGGACAGGGCCCCGTCGCGCACGTCGGCGACGGTGATCTGCACGGCGTACTTGTGCATCGGTGCATCGACGCCGAGGATGTCGGCCGCGACGACAATGTCCTGCGTGAAGTTCTTCGGCACGCCCCCGCCGACCATGAAAATGCCGGTCGTCGGATTCTTGATCTTGAGCTGGGTCAGTTCGTAGAAGTCTCGGCCTCCGTCCCAGCTCATCTGCCGCGCGCCATCCCGCGCCGCGATGTGTGCGACGAGCCCGAAACCGGCCGAGCAATCGGAGAAGGCCGGCGCGAATACGGGCACGTCCATCTCGTACGCCGCGTGCAGGATCGAATCGCGGTTGCGGCCGTGCTTGTCGAGGTGCCGCCCGAATTCGCGGAACAATTCGCGCGACGAATACGCCCGCGGCTCCAGCGAGTCGAAGATTTTCTGCGTCGTCTCGTCGCAGATCCGCAGCTCGTCCTCGTCGATGAACGTGTCGTAGATGCGGTCGATGTGGTTCTCGCGCAGCATGTCGTCGTCCAGCCCCGACTTAAAGCGGTCCGGTGCGACGTAATGGCGGAATCCGAGCCCCTCGAAGAAATCCTGATCGACGAGATTGGCGCCGGTGCTGACGATGGCATCGACCATGCGATTCCGCACCATGTCGGCAAAAACCTTCTTCAGCCCGGCGGAGATGAGCGAGCCGGCGAGACAGAGGATAATGCCGCAATCCGCGTCGCGCAGCATGCGGTCGTAGATGTCGGCCGCGCGGCGCAGGTCGCGCGCCGTGTACGCCATCCGCTCCATCGCCTCAACCAGCGCCACCACGTTGTGCCTGGTGATGTCGATGTGCTCAACCGGTGTGCTCAGCAGTTCCTTCTTCGACGGCATGCCTCATCCTCCTGTGCTTGCGCAATCTCCAGGCATCCTCGGGCCAGCCGATTATATCGTGGAATGGTGCCGCCGAAAATCCGAGCGGACTGTCCCCTCACGGCGTCGAGGGTTGCGCAGGCTCCGCACTGACTGTCCGCTCCAGCGTCGCGACGCGCGCCGCGAGCGCCCGTTGCGACGCCTCAAGCTGCTCGACGCGCGCCAGCGTCTGCGCCAGCGCCGCCTCGCGCTGCCGCACATGCTCCGCCAGTGCCTCGATCTGCCGGTCCTTTTCGCAGCGGAGTTCGCGCAGCGCTTCGATCGTCAGGGCCGTCGTCCCGCGCTCGGTGACGGTCAGGTACCCCTCGCGGTCACGCCCCACCCATTCGGGGAAGACCCGCTCCACCTCCTGCGCGATCAGCCCGACCTGCAGGCCCTCCCGCACCAGCTTGCTGCGCAGCGCGGCCGGCGTGAACTCGAACTGATATCCGTGCAGCTCCAGCAGGCGGTCCAGTGCACCACTGAGCGGTGCAATGTTGGTCTTGAGCCGCGCATCCGAGAGCGACGTCCAGTCTCCGCCGCCCGGTTTGAACGCATCACCGTCGGACTCGAAGCGAAAT
Source organism: uncultured Planctomycetales bacterium (assembly GCA_964571825.1). Classification (GTDB taxonomy): domain Bacteria; phylum Planctomycetota; class Phycisphaerae; order UBA1845; genus CAZNDQ01. The sequence continues at coordinate 4,690 of CAZNDQ010000325.1, forward strand.
ACCTCCGTGTAGTCGGCCGTCGTCGTTCCGCTCGCCCGCCCAATTGAGAAGGCATCGACCGATCCGGGGCCCGCGTCGTCGCCGATGGGCAGCCGCAGGTCCGACTCGTTCGTGTCCACTTGAAAGCGGTAGAAGCCCAGCACGTCGGTGCTTTCAGCGCCGCCCGTGAAGTCGCCGACGGTGCCGAATGCCAGCACGCGCGGTGCCGTCGTCTGCGACGTCTCGACCTTGATGCCGCCGGCCACGTTCAGTGCCAGTTCGGGGTTCGTCGTGCCGAAACCGACGCCCCCGGTTGCGCGGACCAGGAACTGGTCATCGGCCGTCGACGAGAAGTCCGCCGCCGTGCTGTCTGCCCACACGAATGCGCCATGGTGCAGGGCCTTGGCGCGGTTCCCGGCTGCCAGCGACGCCTCGCCGTCGGCCGCGTTCTCCTGCCCGCCCGGCACGCAGGCGGCGCGCCCGCCCACGCTGTTGTTCAATCCGCCGCCGAT
>CAZNDQ010000326.1:0-5177 GCA_964571825.1 uncultured Planctomycetales bacterium
GGAGCATCCGCCCCGCGCCCCCGGCCGACGACCTCACCTTCCTTCGCCGCGCCCACCTCGACCTCTGCGGCGTCATCCCCACCCTCGACGACGTCCAGCGCTTCCGCGTCGGCGATAAGGCCGATCGCGCCGCCCTCGTCGACCGCCTTCTCACCTCTCCGCGCTATGCCCAGCACTGGACCGCCTTCTGGGGCGACCTGCTCCGCGAGACGACAGCCGCCCGCGGCGCCGAGCCCTTCGCCTTCCGCAACTACATCCACGCCGCCCTGCGCGACAACAAACCCTACGACGTCTGGGTCCGCGAGATGATCACCGCCTCCGGCTCCACCGCCGAAAGCCCGGCCGCGGCGTTCATCATCCGCAACGCCGCCGACCCCGACGAACTCACCATCGCCACGACGCAGGTCTTCCTCGGCACGCGCCTCAAGTGCGTTCAGTGCCACGACTCCTTCCTCGACGATGGCTGGTTGCAGCGGGACTTCCTCGGCATCCGCGACTTCTACTCCGGCACCAAGGTCAAGCTCGACCGCGTCGAGGAAGTCGTCCGCCCCGGCCGCAAGCCGCGCATGATGCGCTTCCTCGAAGCCGTCGATCGCCACAAGGGCGACGGCGAGTTCTTCACCGGCGCTGTCTCCGACAAGGGCACCGGCCGCGAAGGTCTCGCCGACCTCGTCACGCGCCGCGACAACCCCTACTTCGCCCGCGTTGCCGTCAACTGGATCTGGTGCAAGCTCATGGGCGTCGGCCTCGTCGATCCGCCCGACGAATTCCATCCCGACAATCCCCCCTCGCACCCCTATCTGCTCGACTGGCTCGCCCTCGAGTTCATTGACAGCGGCTATGACCTCAAACACCTCATCCGCCTCATCTGCACCTCGCGCGCCTACCAGCTCTCCAGCGCCGGCGGCACCACCGTCTCCGACGGCACTCCCATACGGACGTTCGAACGCATGCCCATCCGCCGCATGACGGCTGAGCAGCTCTGGGATTCGCTCGTGCTCTCCTGCGGTGCGCAGGACCTCAACCCGCGCCGCTTCCAGTGGGCCTTCGACATGCCTTACCCCGCGCGCCCGAGCACCTTCCTCGCCACCTTCGCCGCGCACGACCGGCAGATCATTGGCCCCCGCAGCCAGGACGCCACCATCCCCCAGGCCCTCGAACTGATGAACGGCCAGCTCATCAACCGCGCCACGAGTATCCACCGCGAACACCCCGTCGTCGCCTGGCTCAAGGCCGGCGACAACGCCGAGACAATCGCGCGCCGCCTCTTCCTCAGCACGCTCACGCGCGAACCGACCGCCGACGAACTGAAAGAGGTGCTGCGCACCGTAGCCGCCGAGCGCGACCGCGAAGCCTGGGCCGACGTCCACTGGGCCCTCTTCAACACGCGCGAGTTCATGTTCCTCCACTGACCGCGCACGAGGAGACGCATCATGCCCTGCCCCGGTTGTCAGGAGTATCAGCAGCTCACGCGCCGCCGCTTCCTCGGCGCCGTCGGCGGCATGGGCGCCGCCTCCTTTCTCGGGCTCTTCGATCCGCGCCTGCTCTTCGGCGCCACCGGCCCCCGCGCCACCGCACAGCACGTTATCCTCCTCTGGATGGCGGGCGGCCAGAGCCACCTCGACACCTGGGACCCCAAGCCCGGCACCGACACGGGCGGCCCGTTTCAGGCCATCGACACGGCTGCGCCCGGCATTCAGATCTGCCAGCACTTCCCCCGCATCGCCGCCTCCTTCAACGACCTCTCCGTCATTCGCTCGCTTACCTCGCGCGAGGGCAACCACGAACGCGCCAGCTATCTCATGCACACCGGCTACATGCCCCTCGGCAGCTTCCAGCACGCCTCCCTCGGCTCCGTCGTCTCGCGCCTGCTCGGGCGCGCGAACGCCGAACTCCCCGCCTATGTCACCGTCGGCGGCCAGACCTTGCCCGCCGGACACCTCGGACCCGAGTTCGCCGCCTATCACATCGGCGACCCCGAGCAGGCGACGCAAAACCTCCAGTACCACAACGACGTCGACGCGGCGCGTTTTCGCCGCCGCCAGTTGCTGCTCAAGACGTTCGACCGCAAGTTCCGCAACGAACACCGCCGCAACGAACTCCTCCGCGCCTACGCCGAACATTACGAGTCCGCGTTTCGCATGATGCGCAGCCGCAGCGCGTCCGCCTTCGACGTGGACCGCGAAAAACCCGAGACCCGCGAGCGCTACGGCGCCACGAACTTCGGCCAGGGCTGCCTGCTCGCGCGCCGCCTGGTCGAGGTCGGCGTGCGCTTCATCGAGGTGACGCTCGGCGGTTGGGATACCCACGAGGAGAACTTCGCCACGGTGCAGGAAAAGGCGCCCGAACTGGATCAGGCTGTGGAGGGGCTGCTCGCCGATTTGCGCAAGCGCGAATTGCTGCACAAGACGGTCGTCCTGCTTTGCAGCGAGTTCGGCCGCACACCGCAGGTCAACCCGAAAAGCGGCCGCGACCACTGGCCGCGCGTCTGGAGCGCCCTCGTCGCTGGCGGCGGGCTCATCGGCGGCCGCGCCATCGGCGCCAGCACCGACGGCGGTGAGGAAGTCGCCCGCGATCCCGTCAGGATCGGCGACCTGCACGCTACGCTCTGCAAGGCGCTCGACATCGACCCCACGCGCATGCTCTACGCCCCCGACGGCCGGCCGATCCGCGTCGTCCAGGACGCCGACGCCAAACCCGTCGCCGACCTCTTCGCGTGATCGCGCCTTACGGCGCAGGGCGCACGCTGAATTCCGCCGCGCACAACACGATCCCCAGCACCGTGAGGATGACGATCAGCGTCGCCACGCCATAGAGTGTCCGCGTGCTTTCTCCCACCTCGACCTTCCGTCCGACATGGCGGCTGTAGCGCATTGCCACGAAGTTGCACACCCAGCTCCAGTGCAGAATTAGGTGCACCAGCACAACCACGATGTACACGGCCAGGCAGCCGAACTCGATATTTCGCCACGAATCATACCCCCGCCCCCAAAGCGTCCAGCCCCCTGCCTGCGTCCCCGGCGGAAAGACGAACTGCACGATCGCCACCGCCCCCATCCACACGATGATGAGAAGCAGCAACAGGAGATCGACAAGAAAATTGACCGCCGCCTTCGACATCGCGGCGATGGTAGAGGGGCGGTATTCGCCGGGCAAGCGGCCTGCGCGCCGCGCGCAACACCCGCTCCGCATGGCACCACTGCGCCCCCGGCCGTAAGATGTGCGGACCGTATTCTGGCGCCGCCGCGCGAAAAGCCTCGTGACCGCCCGCGCCCGCGCCGCATCCAATGGTCCATGAATCGGAGCGAGTCCCGATGCCTGCGAAAATGATCCCCTACGCGCTTCCCCCGCGCGACGTCGCCTGGCAGCTTGAGCGCGGCCGGGCGCTGCTCGACGAAATGAACTCGCGCCGAAGCTGCCGCTACTACTCCCCGCGCCCCGTCGACCGCCGTGTCCTTGAACTCGCCCTCGAGATCGCCCACAGCGCCCCCAGCGGCGCCAACCGCAAACCCTGGCGCTTCGTTGTCGTCGATGACCCCGCACTCAAACACGAAATCCGCCTTGCCGCCGAGAAGGAAGAGCGCGAAAGCTACGAACACCGCATGCCGAAGGAGTGGCTCGACGCCCTCGAACCCATCGGCACCACCTGGGAAAAGCCCTACCTCGACATCGCGCCGCTCCTCGTCGTCGTCTTCCGCATCGACTACGAGTTCCTCGGCACCGTCAAGCAAAAGAACTACTACCCCGTCGAGAGCACCGGCCTGGCCGCCGGGTACTTCCTCGCCGCCTGTCACATGCTCGGCCTCGCCACCCTCACCCACACGCCAAGCCCGATGGGCTTTCTCCGCGACATCCTCGCCCGCCCCGAGAATGAAAAGCCGTTTCTGCTCATCCCCGTCGGCTACCCGGCCGACGACGCCACCGTCCCCGACCTGGTCAAGAAGCCGCTTCACGCCGCCCTGCAATGGAACCGCGGAGGCATTGCCCCACCGGCGCGCTCCATCGGCGAGTAGCTTTCATCGCCGGGACCGGACTGGGCGAAAAAAACGGAAAACTCTCGCTTCAGGAGCGCCACCACGTTATGCTGCGAGAGCGGTCGTGGCAGGTCACATTGAGGCCGGCTGGCGCCACGGCCTCCCCATCGGTCGGTGATCCTGAGTGCGGCTGCTGCGCCCACGTCTTGACCGTGAAATGGCTCAATCAGCGTCGTATGAGCCAGGCGCATTCCCAGCATTGGTGAAAGGAGACACATCGTGAGTCGAGGCAAAAGACACTGTCTGTGTTCCCGGCCCTGGCTCGGGGCAATCGTGCTGTCGCTGCTCGCCGCAGGGCTGGTCAAGGCCGGCGACCTGCGGCCGGATCTGCAATTGGAGGTACTCCCCAATGACCCGGCCGCTCAGGCCGCGCAGATATCCGCGGTCGATCGCAGTCCCACCGACCGCATTCAGCCCGGCGCCGATCCCGCCGACAACATCGGCGTCAGCATCCTCGTCCACTTTGACCCCGGTCACACCCGGGCAGCCGACCTTCGTTCCGACGTCAAAGCGTTCGCCGCCCAGCGCGGCGCACTCGTCAAGTACGAGTACAAGATCCTCCCCAACGTCATTAACCTGCGAAACGTCAAGGAAGAAGACGTCGCAGCCATTGAGAACATGCCCGGCGTGCTCAAGGTCGAGCGCGATCTGTATTACCCGAAGCTGATTAACCTGCACGACAGTACGCCGCTGATCCGCGCCCTGCAAAGCCAGATCACGACTGCCGGCTTTTCCGCCAACGGCGCGGGCGTCCGCGTCGCTGTCGTCGACACCGGCATCGACAGCGATCACCTGATGTACACCGAGCGCATTGACACCGCGGCCGGGCGAGACTTCCACAACGGCGACAACAACCCCGAAGACGATAATGGACATGGCTCGCACGTCGCCGGAATTGCTGTGGGGAGAACCGGCCTGAGCGTCGACTTTGGCTGTGGCGCGGGGTCACAACCGTTTCAGGGTGTCGCTCCGGCCGCGACGCTGATCGGCGTCAAGGTCCTCAACAGCGGCGGCGGCGGCTTCAGTTCCAATATCATCGCCGGCATCGACTATGCTGCCGACCAGTCCCCGTCGGGCGGCCGCGCCGATGTCATCAATCTGAGCATCGGCACCGGCCAGTTCAGCGGCCCCTGCACGCATGCC
>CAZNDQ010000327.1:0-5164 GCA_964571825.1 uncultured Planctomycetales bacterium
CGCCAAAAACAACGACTTGCGCGCCGACCGCCTGCCCGCCGCTCCGCCTGCTCGTAACACGACCCCTCACAGGCGTGGCACCGGCCGGCCCACGGCCGCCGACCCGCCAGTCGCGCCCCCGCACTCCCCAACGACTCGCCCCTTCGCCTACAATGCGCCCGCCAGGTTCGCTCGGCAAAGGAGCCCATCACTCATGTACGGCAAGATCCGCGACGACGTCCGCCGGGAGCTGAACGAGATCGAGGCCGCCGGCCTCTTCAAGCACGAACGCATCATCGTCTCGCCCCAGGCGGCCGACATCGGCGTCACCTTCCCCGAGGGCGACCCCCCGCGCGAAGTGATCAACTTCTGCGCCAACAACTACCTCGGCCTCTCCTCGCATCCGCAGCTCCTCGAAGCGGCGCACGAAGGCCTCCGCTCCCGCGGCTACGGCATGTCCAGCGTCCGCTTTATCTGCGGCACGCAGGACATCCACAAACAGCTCGAACGCCGCCTCAGCGAGTTCCTCGGCACCGACGACACGATCCTCTACTCCTCCTGCTTCGACGCCAACGGCGGCCTCTTCGAGACGCTCTTCAAGGCCGAGGACGCCATCATCACCGACGAACTCAATCACGCCTCGATCATCGACGGCATCCGCCTCAGCAAGGCCCGCCGCTCCATCTACAAACACGCCGACATGAAGGATCTCGAGGCCCGACTGCGTGAGTCCGCCGAGGCACGCTACCGCGTCGTCGCCACCGACGGCGCCTTCTCCATGGACGGCGACATCGCCCCGCTCGCTGCCATCTGCGATCTCGCCGAGCGCTACGATGCGCTGGTCATGGTCGACGACTCGCACTGCACCGGTTTCCTCGGCCGCACCGGCCGCGGCTCGCACGAACACTGCGACGTCATCGGCCGTGTCGACCTCATCACCACCACGCTCGGCAAAGCGCTCGGCGGCGCTTCCGGCGGCTGCACGTCCGGCCGTGCCGAACTCATCGCGCTGCTGCGCCAGCGCTCACGACCGTACCTCTTCTCCAACACGCTGCCGCCCGTCGTCGTCGCCGCCGCGCTCCGCGCGCTCGATCTCGCCGGCTCGTCCACCGCGCTGCGCGACAAGCTGGAGCAGAACACGCGGCGCTTCCGCGAAGCGATGACCGCCGCCGGCTTCGACATCCGCCCCGGCGTCCACCCCATCGTGCCCATCATGCTCTATAACGCCAAACTCGCGCAGGATTTCGCGCGCGATCTCTACGCCGAGGGGATCTACGTCATCGGCTTCTTCTACCCGGTCGTGGCGAAAGGGCAGGCGCGCATCCGCGTGCAGCTCTCGGCCGGACACGAGCCCGCGCACATCGACCGCGCGGTAGCGGCCTTTACGAAGGTCGGACGAAAATATGAAGTGCTCGGCCGGACGCGGGCGCAGATCATCGCCCGGTACGGCGAGTAGGACCGCCGCGCGGTGTGCCGGTCCGCGGCCGGTGCGGCCGGCGCGGGCCGGTAACTGGGTTGTCAGCGCGGATTACGCGCATTTTACTGGCCGTGTCTTGTTTGCGTGGTATACTTTAGTGTCGGTGCACAGCGGCCGATGCAGGTCAGATTGCTGAGCGCATGCTCCCAGAAGGAGATTCCCCCATGCTCCTCACAGCAGACCATATCGACGGCGTTTCGCAGGATCATCTGAAGTTGAAGGACTTGGCGTTGCGGGTGCGGGCGGAGGTGGCGGCGGCGCAGGCGGACGAGTTGCAAGCTTTGTTGCAGCGGTCCGTTTTGGACTTGCGGCGGCAGGCGGATCTGATTTTCGACATGCAGGAGCGCGGGGCGTTTCTGGATCCGGTGGTGGAGCACCGTCCGACGCAAAGCGCGGCCGTGGAAGGACTCCGGCGACAGCGCGCGCGGCTGATTTCGGAGCTGGACGCGGTGACGACGATGGGGGAGGAGGCGGCCGCAGCGCGGCGGGAGCGGTTGTTAGTCCTTTTGGATAAGATGGTTGCGCACACGGACCGCGTCCACGAGCTGGTGCAGAGCACGTTCAACGTCGAACTCGGCTACCCGAGCTGAGCGGCGTTTTCTCCATATTCGTCTCAGAGACGGGTTGCTTTTTGTGGCCCCGATGGGAGTTCGGGGCCGCTTTTTTGCGCGCAAGTCGTTGTTTTTGGCGGGGGCGGAGGTGCCGTAAGTGCTTGTTTTTCCGGGGGGGCATGGGGGTTGGCCGACCACGACCGGCGGGTCATTCAAACCGGCCGGAGAGCCTGAAAACAGCGCTCAGCATTTTACAGAGTGCTCACGCGAAGCGCGCAAGTCCTTATTTTGCGTTGTATTTGGCCGGTTTTCGTGAGTGACCTTTTTTCGGGCGCGGGGAGGGGTGCGGCGCACGCGGGCGATGCGCGTGATGCGTAAGCTTCGTCTGGACAAGCGGTTAGCGATGCGCCTCGCGGCGGCGGAAATTTGAAGTTTTTCTTTCAGAAGTTGTTGAAAACAAAAAAACCGAATTCTTTGGGTGCGCATTAGGCCGGGTCTGGGCGCGCTTTGGGCGCGCTGCGCAACGGGGCGCAGGCGGGAAGAGGATGTACCGCAGAGGACACAGAACGGGGACGAGGGCACAGAGGGGGGAATCAGCGGCCAGAGCCGGGTGTCAGAGGTCAGAGGTCGGCGATCAGAGATCAGAGATCAGAGATCAGAGGTCGGAGGTCGGTGGAGGAGTCGCGGAATACGGCGACGGAAGAAGAACTCAAACACAGAGATCACCGAGAGGGAGACCGAGAGCGCAGAGAATAGAGAACAGACGAAGACAGAATACAGAAGAGGTTTCGCCGCAGGGTACGCCGTTACTGGTAGCACGACAGTGTGAAGACGTGGCACTCGGAAGGTGATGAACGGCACAACCCGCGGCGAGGTTCGGCAGTTCGGTGCACGCCGGTTGCGCCGCGGCAGCACGTTGCACGCGCGCGCCGGTCGAGCAAGTCAGTCCCCCACCCTTCCGCTTCGCTCAAGGGTGGGGCACCCGGAGTAGCACGTAATACAGTTCACGTGGCACGGGGAGGGGCGCGGGCGCGGGGCGGGGGTCGCACTGCTTGAAGCAGTGACACACGGAGGAGGGGCTACGCCGGCACGATTCAGGATCGGCGGCCCGTTGGGCGGCGGGCGGCGAATGGGGCGTGGCCATGGGAAGCGGTTGGAGGATTGGTGGAAAGTGGCGCAGCGGGTGCGAAGCGGGATCGTTCGCCCTGCCGGGCGAGGAAGAAAAGAAATGAAGGGAAAGCGGGGGCGGCTTCCAGTGACTGAAGTCACTGGCAACCATCGTTCGCCCTGATGGGCGAAGAGAGTGGGCGCCCGACACGCGACGCGGCTTCGCCGCAGGATGACGCTGCGCGTCGGTCGCACATTAAGGGTGAAATTGCGGAATTTGGAATGAGCCCAAATGCGGAATGCTTGCGATCGCGTGTCGAACAGCAGGTGAGAACGGATGGTCACTGATGCGGTGCGGAGCGGCCGCGGAGGCTATTTGCTGAAGAGGTGGGCCTTGAAGACCTGGCGCCATTCTTCGACGAGGCCGGTTTGGGTGAATTCGTAGCCGCATTCGGGGCAGCGGCAAGGAAGAATTGCGGAATGCGGATTGCGGAATGCGGAATGCAGGCCATCGAGAGTCGAGGGGCGGTCGGGTGCTTGATAGCTTTCGCAACATGGGATGGTGGCCGCACTGCTGAACAGCAGTGGCACGCAGTCCGGAGCGCGTGGCACGCAAGTTCGAGAGGTCCACTGACCCGCCGAGGGTTGATGGGCAAATGCGCGATCGGAGGATCCGAGTGACTCTGGCGCGGGTGGAGAATCGGGGGAGTATTGGCCATCGCACTGCTTGAAGCAGTGGCACACGGAGGGATGGCTACGTCGGCGAAAGCGCGGGTGGTGACCCGACGGGAGTTGGACGGCCAATGGGGCGTGGCGACGCGGCACTGGCGGAGATTGGGCGCGGATGGTGCGGCGGTCAGTCGGGCAGTTCATCGAAGACGTTGGTGCCCGTACCGTCGCGCGATTCCCACTGGAAGTGTTCGAGGAGGCGGAGCCGGCCGTCGGGAGTGCAGACGATTTCGCAGTTCGATTGCCCACCATCGAGCCGGCCGTCGAGCGTCGTCTGGGCGTAGCGAAAGACGAGCCGGTCGCCGTCGATGCGGCCGACGAGGTAGCCCAGCGCGATGCGGCCGCCGGCATAGCGCGCCCAGACGAGGCTCCCCTGCTGCGTGAACTCGAAGACGGTCTTGGCGTTGACGACGCCGTTGGCGGCGGTGGAGGTGACATGGAGGCGCTTGCCGTCGAGGGAGATGGGCATGGTTATCGCAGGATACCGCGCGGGGCGAGAGGCGGAAACGGCCGAGAGGCAACGCGAGAGAGAAGCGAGGACGAAGATCCCGGAGTACCGGGCAGAAGAACAGAAGAGTTTTTATCCGCAGATTGCGCCGATTTCGCAGATTCAGACGCATGAGTACATGCGCAGGCGCCGAACCACAAACGGAATACCGGGATGGATGGCGAAGCGTGCGGTTTTGTCAGGAGCCAGCGGGCGGCGTGGGTCGCACGTGCGATGCGGACATGCAGACTCGTTTGAATTGGAGGCTTGCGGCTCCGAAATTGAGGAGCAGGCCAATTTCCCGGCGGGCGGCCTTGAGGTAGTGGATCACCTGGGCATGTTCGGGGCCGCCCAAGGCGGCGAGGGCCTTCAATTCGACGAGGACCGAGTCGAAGCAGACGAAATCGACCTTGTAGGTGCAGGCGAGGGGACGGCCCTTGTAGACGATGGTCAATTCCACTTCGCGGCGAAAAGGCATGTCGCGGGCGGCAAGCTCCAGAGCGAACGCTTCCTGGTAAACAGCTTCAAGGAAGCCGGGCCCAAGTTCGCGGTGGACTTCCATGGCCGAGCCGATGATGGCGTAAGTCCGGGGATCGCGCGATGCGGCGTCGATCGTTGTATCGGTCACACTGCGTCTCCGCAGGGTTAACAGATCGCCCAGCACAAGAGAGCTTCGTAATTAGACGCGTGCAGAGATGCTCATGCAAGCGCACGGTGGGTTAATCGGGCGTCGTTGCTGACGGGTCGGTACGAACGTCGGGCACTCCGGCCGGGAAGAGAAGAGAGTTCTTATCCGCAGATTGCGCCGATTTCGCAGATTCAGACGCATGGGTA
>CAZNDQ010000328.1:0-5144 GCA_964571825.1 uncultured Planctomycetales bacterium
TGATCCCGGTCGATCATGAGCTGGTGCAGCCGCTGGACGAACCGGAGGTGCGGCTGCCGCCGTGGGCGCAGCCGGTGCCGGTGGCGATGCCGGCGGTGATCCCGGCGCCGGAGTGGCTTCGGCGGCTGGACCGGTGGACGTGGCGCGGCATCTTCACCTCGCGGCCGACGCGGGAGGTCATTCTGGCGATGTCGGGGCTGCTGCTGGCGGCGGCGCTGTTTCTCTACGTGCCGCGACGCGCGAGACAAGTCTGACGCGAATCGGCAAAGCGAGCGAGGCGGGGCAATCGGGCCGGTGTCATTTGGCGGCGGAGGTCGTCAGTGCGGGGCTGACCTTGTCGATGTGAGTGCCGAGTTCGGCGACCTTGCGGTAACCGAGATAGAGAACGACCTGATAGACCTCAGACCAGCTCGGGAAGGGCTTCTTGTTGACGCGCTTGTACTCGTCCATGGTCATGACGAATTCGAGCAGCTCGTCGGTGATCTCGCCTTCCTCGGCGGCGCGGCGGAGGTCGCTGCGTCTACGGCCGGGGCCGCGGCGTCGTTCGAGCCCGTTGCGGCGGTCGAGTTCGGTCTGACGGCGGTCGTTGGCGCACCGGCGGTCGTTACCGTCCCAGCCTTCTATCGGGGGCGGCACCGGCGTGATTGCGGCATCCTGGCGATGCCTGAGCGGATGGGATTCCTGCGATGATCTGGACACTCGCTCTGCCCCCAGTTTCCGCGACGCGGGAGGCAGAGGAGGGCGTGCCTAGAGTTCCTCTTCCTCTTCCTCGTCGAATTCGTCGCCCCAGTCGTCGTCGTCCTCTTCTTCTTCGTCGTCGTCGAAGAGTTCGTCGTCTTCTTCCTCATCGTCAAATTCTTCGAGGTCGTCCAGATCGTCGTCTTCTTCCTCCTCGAAGTCTTCGTCGCCGAGGCCCTGAGCGGCGAGAAGGGGGTCGGTCCAAGGTCGAACGACGCCGTCATCGGCCATGACGGAAAGGACGGCCATATCGGGCGAAAGCAGGTCAATGGTGTTTCCAGTGGGCAGCACATCCGCGGCGGGTGATTTTCTGGGCGGCGTACTCATGGCTGTCTTCCTTAAGATATTGTTGGCGCAGAGGTTACGAATCCGATGCTCCAAACGGCTCACAGCAGGTCGAACGAAATCTCCCATGGCCTGGGGCGTGGTCCGGAAATCGCGTGGCGAATCGCCCCGAAAACGGTTTTGGTGCCCCAGAGCGTCGGAAAGTTTAGCCTCGGTCCGGGTGGAATCAAGGGAAAATACAGGGGATTCCGAGGCGATTTTTTGGGGGCCGGAGTGATGCCGGCGCCCAAGGGGCGGGACGGACCATACGGTGGCGGTTTTCGCATCGTTTGGTGGTGTGAAGCGGTTCGCAATACAGGTCGCAGTGGTACGGCTCTTGCAGCGGCGTGGAACGGGGCCGTGCCGGGGCGGGCAACCGAAAAATCGAGAAAATCGCAACTTTATTTGCCCGGTCCGGAAACGCGGTGTATATTGACGTATTCGTCGGTTTCAGTACTCAGGCATTTTCAGCGCTGCTTCTCGAACAAGGCAATGGGTTGACGGAAGTTCAGGCGGGCGGGTCCCGTTGCGCGTTCGCATATTGGCTACCAATTGGACGGACATGACCAGCTACTCAGGCGACCTCGAGCGAATTCGATCTGCCCTCGACATTGTCGACGTGGTCGGCCAGTACGTGACGTTGAAGCGTGCGGGGAGCGCGTGGGTGGGGCTCTGTCCGTTTCACCAGGAAAAGACCCCGTCGTTCAACGTGAACCCGTCGCGGCAGATCTTCAAGTGTTTCGGGTGTGGGGCCGGGGGTGATCTGTTCAAGTTTGTGCAGTTGCGCGACAACGTGTCGTTCGGCGAAGCGGTGCGGATGCTGGCCGATCGGGCGGGCGTACGACTGCAGCGCGACCCGCGTGGCTCGAGCAGCGGGCCGGACCGGGCGACGCTGGCACGGGTGAACGAATGGGCGGTGAAGTGGCACCGTGATTGCCTGCGGAGCGAAGCGGGACGCCCGGCACGGGAGTATCTCGCCGGGCGCGGCTTCACAGAGGAAACGCTGAGGGCGTTCGAGATCGGCTATGCCCCGGCCGGGTATGAGGCGATCATCGGGGCGGCGCGAGCGCAGAAGATCCCTGTGGAATTGCTGGTGGCGGCGGGTCTGATGAAGCGCGGCGAGTCGAGCGGCCCGTATGCCACGTTCCGCGATCGGGTGATGTTCCCGATTCGGGAGGCCGGTGGGCGCGTGATCGGCTTCGGCGGGCGGGCGATGAGCCCGGACGATCCGGCGAAATACCTCAATACGCCGGAAACGCCGCTGTTTTCCAAGGGTCGGCAGGTGTATGGGCTGAACCAGGCGCGGGAGGCAATCGGGAAGATTGGGCGGGCGGTCGTCGTAGAGGGTTATACGGACTGCATGATGGCGCATCAGTGCGGCGTCAGCGAGACGGTCGCAACATTGGGGACAAGTTTCACGGCCGAGCACGCGCGAATGCTGCGGCGGTATGCACATGAGACGGTATTGGTGTTTGACTCGGACGCGGCCGGTCGGGCGGCGTCGCAACGGGCGATGGAAATCGCTTTGGCGGAGCGACTAACGGTGCGGGTGGCGACGGTCCCAAGCGGCAAGGACCCCTGTGATTATCTGCTGAGTGAGGGGGGCGAGGCGTTTTCGGCGTTGTTGCTTTCAGCGCCCGAGGCGCTAGAATCGAAGTGGCGAGAGATTGAGGGGGATCAACATGCCTCCGGGACTCCGGAGCGGCTGCGGGCGGTCGAGGCGTTTCTCGGCCTTGTGGCGCGCTCGGCCGTGCGGGGCAATATTGATGCCATTCGTCTGGGGTTCCTGGTCAACCAGTTGAGCAAGCTGCTGTCGCTGCCGGCGGAGGAGATCTATCGGCAGGTTTCGCAGGTTCGTCGGAACGAGCGGCAGCGAGCGGAAACCCGCGATGCGACGGGGGGCATCCGCACCGGACTTGGTGTTCGAGATGCAGTTGACGCTGCCGGGCGCGAGTCGCTCGAAGTGCTATTGAACTGTCCGGAGCTGGCCGACAGTGCCCGCGAATCGCTGGTGGTGGAGGAGATTGCGGAACCGTCGTTGCGTCGCGTCGCCGGTGAGTTTTTCGGCATGATCGACAGCGGCGAGCCGTTCGCGTTGGGTGCGTTTCTATCGCGGTTTGAGGAGCCGGAGTGGAGCACGTTGATCCTGGGGTTGCAGGAGGCGGGCGAGCGGCGCGGCAACTACGATCTGACTTTGCGAGCGGCGCTGGATCGGCTCCGCTTCGAGCATGAACGGCGGCAGATGGAGTCCGTCAGAGAAGCGGCGCTGGCAGGCGCACCGGGAAGAAATCCAGATGGCGCGGACTATTTGGCGCAAGTCCACGCCAGTTGTCAGGGGCATCATCATTTCGCCGGCCGGCGTCGGTTTGGCGGATTGGGTGCTCCGAGCGGGGAAAAGTAAGCGGGGAGGGCGCCGACGCACAGTTCGCCCGTTGCGGGCGGTCGGCGCGGCCACGACAAAGAGGCAGCGTCGCTGCGAGGTCAGCGAAGCGGACCGGGCGGAGTGCCGGACAGGGCGCTAGGCGCGGTTTCAGGGACGCGAGTTGCTCGGCGCCGGACGGCCGGCGGACGGGCAGTGGAGAATCAAGGAATGGTAGAGATTCTGGACAGTCTTGACCCCGTGGAAACAGCATTGAACGTCCTGCTGGAACGGGGCAAGAAGCGCAAGTACCTCACCTGGGAAGAGATGAACGAGATTCTGCCGGACGAGGCGGTGACGCTGGACCGGCTGGAAGAGATCATGCTCAAGCTCGAGGGCGCGGGCATCGACATGGTCGATGAGATCGAAGCCAAGCGCCTGGGCCGCAGCAAGTCGGACGGCAAGCTGCGCCCCGGGCGGCGCGGTGAGGACGCACCGGGTGGCGTGCGCGAGGAAACGATCACGGAGATCGAGGACGACGGCACCGGGCGGCGCGTCGACGACCCCATCCGCATGTACCTGACGCAGATGGGCGAGATCCCGCTGCTGACGCGGGACGAGGAGATTTTTCTCGCCAAGAAGATCGAGCTGACGCGGATCGCGTTTCGCAAGAAGGTGCTCGAGAGCGACTACTGCGTCGAACAGGCGATCAACATCCTGCGGCAGGTGGCGGACGGGTCGGTGCCGTTCGACCGGACGATGAAAATCTCCACCTCGGAGAACATGGCCAAGAACACGATCCTGACGCGGCTGCCGGGGAACCTGGAGACGGTGCGCAAGCTGCTCGACCTGAACCGCGAGGACTGGGACCTGCTGGGCGAGACGCGCGCCGAGGCCGGGCGCAAGGAGATCAAGGCGCGGCTGAATCTTCGGCGGCGAAAGATGTCCAAGCTGATCGAGGAGCTGTCGCTGCGGACGAGCCGCATCCAGCCGATGATGAAGCGGCTGGAGGGCATTCTGTCAAAGATGACGGACCTGGAGAAGCGGATCGCCAAGGACAGCAAGCGGCCGACGATCGACCCCGACGACCTTGAGGCGATGAAGGACGAGCTGAGCGGCCTTTCGTCGCTGGTGCTGGAGGAGGCGTCCGAGCTGCGCGAGCGGCTGACGACGGTGCGCCGCGTGTTCAGCGAGTACGAGGACGCCAAGCGCAAGCTCTCGGGCGGCAACCTGCGGCTGGTGGTGTCGATCGCCAAGAAATACCGCAACCGCGGGCTGAGCTTCCTCGACATCATCCAGGAGGGAAACACGGGGCTGATGCGCGCGGTGGACAAGTACGAGTACAAGCGCGGCTACAAGTTCAGCACCTACGCGACGTGGTGGATCCGCCAGGCGATCACGCGGGCGATTGCCGACCATGCCCGGACGATCCGTATCCCGGTCCACATGATCGAGACGATGAGCCGGCTGCGCAACATCTCCAAGCAGTTGCTGCAGGATCTCGGCCGCGAGCCGACGATCGAGGAGATCGCCAAGAAGGCGAAGATGCCGGTCAGCGAGGCGCGGCGCGTTCTCAAGATCAGCCGTCATCCGATTTCGCTCGACAGACCGGTCGGTGAGAGTGAGGATTCGTACTTCGGCGACTTCATCGAGGATGACACTGCCGAGTCACCGGTTTCGTCGGCCGGCAGCGAGATGTTGAAGGATCGCATCGAGGAAGTGC
>CAZNDQ010000329.1:0-5135 GCA_964571825.1 uncultured Planctomycetales bacterium
GAACTCTTCTCTTTCTTTTCAGCGCCTGTCCACGTCGGCGCGCAAAGCCGACTCCGCCCCTTCGTGCCTTCGTGCCTTCGTGCCTCTCCCCTTCACTTCGTCACTTCGTTACTTCGTAACTCCGTAACTTCGTAACTTCCTCCCGCAATCTGCGGCTAGGAACTCTTCTCTTTCTTTTCAGCGCCTGTCCACGTCGGCGCGCAAAGCCGACTCCACCCCTTCGTGCCTTCGTGCCTCCGTGCCTTCGTGCCTCTCCCCTTCACTTCGTTACTTCGTAACTTCGTAACTTCGTAACCTCTTCCCCCATTCCGCATTCCGCACTTCGGCCTTGTCCACCTCGTCCACCTCGTCCGCACCTCTTCGCCCGTCAGGGCGCACGATCGTTGCCAGGCTGAGCACGCAGTGCGAAGCGGCTCGCCCGGCATGGATGCCGGAGCCTGCCCCATGGCAGGCGAAGAGGCGAGCCGCGGCTCGATGGAGCGAGCACGACGCGAGCGACGGAGAGGCAGCGCCGCGCAGCGCAGCGCAGCAAACCCCTGGGAAGCCGGCCACATTTTTTTTCTTCCCGCCCCGAGGGCGGACGATCAATAGCACGACCGCACCCTCTCGTGCCACCCAATCCCACATCCAACATCCGACATCGAACATCCCACATTGTGATGGCCTCTGGCCGCTGATTCCGTTCTCCGGGCCCTCACCTTCCCTCGGCGACTTCGGTGGCTGTGTACCTATGTCTTCCGCCCGGCACACCGAGCCCTAACACGTTGCTCTTGCCGGTGCTCCGAGGTCGCGGCGCCGGCTGCGGGCTGCTGCTGCCATCTCGTAGCTCCTCCGATCCGCCACGCCTTCGCTTTGTCACTCTGGCGCGGCGCCGCTGCGCTCAGCATTTCAAATCCGCCGTTCGCACTGGCCCTTGTGCACTTGCACCATTCGCTTCGTCGTGACCTCGTCACTCCGCCGCTTCGTCACTCTATCGACGCGCGCCAGACGCCAATCTTTGTGTCTCTACTTAGACACAAAAAGTCGGCCATTGATTCGCGTCCGGTACACCGGACTCCACCACTCCGTCACTTCGTTAACTTCCTCACTTCGTCACTTCCCCTGTCTCTTGCTAGCCACAAGCCACTCGCCACTAGCCACTCTTGGGCGCGCCCAAAGCGCGCCCAGACCCGGCCTAATGCGCACTCAAAAAAATCTTTTTTTCCGGCCTCCTCCGGATTTTCGAAAAAAATCTTCACCCACTGCGCGCCATGTCGGGACAGATTCGCTGATTCGGGACGAGATCGCCAAATCTGTAACTTGCTGTCGATACAGGTGTTACAAACAGGCTGTATCGCAATAAGTGCGCAATTGATGCAATTGCACAAACCAAGCGCCCGAAAAAAGGTCACGCGCGAAAAACAAAAAAAACAACGCAGAATAAGGACTTGCGCGCGGTTTTCGACCTCGAAATTCATGCACGGACGAACGGATTGACGCGAACGCAGAATATGTCCTTGGGCGCGCGCCCCGCCGCCACGAGCCCCCTTAAAAGCATCGCGGCCGGTCGCCCCAACCAGGGCCACCGGCCGCTCGACTCCCTCAACCGCCCTCACCCCTCACCATGCCACGCCCCCGCGCCATCGTGCTACCGCCCCCGCACCGCCGGCCGGTAGATCGCTCGATGCCCCCGGCTGCTCTCCGACCAGGTGCTCGCCCGCGCCGAGCCGAACCGGTCGCTCCGCGCCGCCGCCTCGGAGATCGCCCGCGCGATCCCCCCGTTGTTCGACGCCAGCCCGCCCGCGCTCGCCCCGCGCGAGATCGGCCCCCGCGCCACGCTGTTCCCACCGCTCACCGCCACCTCGCCGTCCAGCCCGATCGTGATGTTCAGATTGCTCGCCAGCGCGATCCCGCGCCGTCCTGCAATCGCATTGCTGATCGAGAACGACAGCCCGTCCTCGTCCAGCCCCACCGCCACGCCGCGCGCCGAAGAGACGTTGCCGCTTCGCGAATCCGTCCGCGCGAATCCCACGTCGCCCTCGTATCGCGCCTCGGCCGATGCGGTCCCCGCGCCGCCCCGGCGCCCGTCCGCGCTCGCTCGAGTTTCCGCTTCCGATGCCAGCGCGGCGCTCGCCCCGCTCAACATCAGCCCCATCGCCGCCAGTCTCATCATTCCGCGTTTCATGGCTCGTTCCTTTCCCTGCGTTCTTCGTCCGTGTTAGCCGTGTTTCCGTCCCGCTCCCGCCGTCGCGGCGGAGCGGCCGGTCGCCCGGCCGCCCCGCGCGCCATCCCTCATTCACCTACCGCCGGATCCGCACCATCGACGCGTTCGCCCGGCTGCTGCCCCAGCGGCTTGCCCGGCTCTCGGCGTGCACGCTGGCCCGGCTGGTTCGCGACGGACCGCTGACGCTTACGCCGTACCCGTCGCTCACCGCCCGGCCGAACAGCGTCGCGCCCGACACCGCCTCCACGTCGCTCACCGCCACACCGCGAAGCGCGTCGGCCAGCGATTCACTGATACTCGTTGCCGAGCCGCCGAACTCGCCCGCGCTCACCGCGCGGCTGTTGCTCTCCGAATATCCGTGATCGCTCAGCGCGGTTGAGATCGAGCGGCTGTCCGCCCGGCCCCAGCGCGACCCGCGGGCGATCGCGTCGCTGTTGCTGATCGCGATGCCGCCGATCGTCGCCGCGACGCTCTCGCTCTCCGCCCGCGCCGCCCCGCCGCGCCGGCCGCGCGCATCGGCCAGCGAGTTGCTGATCGCCAGGCCGTGATCGGCCGTTGCCACCGCGCGGCTCTCGGCATATCCTCGCCGCGAACCGATCGCGTCGCTGTTGGCGATCGCCCGGCCGCCGTTGGTCGCGCCCGCGATGGCCAGCGAACTGGAATTTCCTGATGCGGTTGCACTAGCAGTGGCGCGGCCGCCGTTGCTGGCCACCGCAACGCTCCGTGCTTCTCCCGCCCAGGCCATCGAGGCGAGGGCCAGACTCATGCCCGCTCCGAGTGCCAGAGTGGTCTTCCGGCCCGCTGCAAAAAGTCTCGAACGTTTCATGGCATTCCTCCTTATCTCCGGGGCGGAATCGCCCGCCGCTAGGTATTCCTGCGGGCCCGACTCTCGGGCCCTGTTTGCATGCCCATGTCTGGGCACAAGTTACGGACGCAGCGAGACGGCGGGTATTCATTCACATGTGTTAAATGTTCGCGCGTCGCTAAGTTCTTGTCCTGCCGTGAATTCCGCGAAGGGGCGTTGAATAGCGTGGCGAGCAAAGGCGTCCATATTGAGGAAGCCTCGCTGGTCGAACGAGCGGCCGCAGGTGACCGCGACGCTCGAAGCGGACTCTTCGAGCAATGCCGTGACGCAGCTTTTCGCGTCGCGCTGCAAGTGGCTGGGAATCATGAGGACGCGCTGGACATCGTGCAGGATGGGTTCATCCGGGCGTTCGAGAAGCTGCCGGAGTTTCAGCGCGGGGCGAGCTTCCGGACGTGGCTACTGCGCATCGTGCACAACCGGGCACTCGACGTGCTGCGGCGGCGGAAGGTGCGGCTGGCGCAGTCACTGGATGCCGGTGAGGATGACGACCGGCCGAATGAGCCGGCCGGGCGTGATGCGGACGCACAACCGGGGCGGAGAATGGAGCTGGCGGAAGCCGGCGACGCGGTGCGACGGGCGATCGAGCGGCTGCCGGCGGAGCAACGAACGGTGTTCGAGTTGTACGCGAGCGGAGAGCTGACGTATGGCGAGATCGCGGAGATGATGGGGATTCCGATCGGGACGGTGATGAGCCGGCTGTTTCATGCGCGGCGGGTGCTGCGCGAGCGGCTGGCGGAGCTGGGGCCGGAGGGAAGTACGAGCAGGTGACGGCGATGCGCAACGAGGCGTGCGACAGATTGAAGGAGACGATCGCGGCGCTGGCGGCGGGCCGGTTCGACGAGCTGACGCCGGCGGCGGCCGATGAGGCGTGCGCGCATCTGGATGCATGCGCGGCGTGCGCGGCGGTGGTCGAGCGCGCGGCCGCGCAGCCCGGTGCGGAGTTCGCGCCGCAGCGCCTGCCGACGCACGCGGAGTGGGACGGCGTCTGGGCGCAGATCGACGCGCAGCACAGAGCCGTCGTTGCCGATGTCCGTGATGACAGCGGGGGCGATGCGCGCGGCGCCGGACACGGCGGTGCGCGGGCGATGACTCACGACGCGTCGCGCGAGGAGGCGGGCGCGACGCTGCGGCTGGTGCGCGCGGGCCGGCGGGTGCGGCCGGTGGTGCGCTGGGGCGTGACGGGCATCGCCGCGGCGATCCTGCTGGCAGTCGGCGTGCTGCTGATGCTGCCGACGCAGCAGAGCCTGGCACTGGCGCACGAATCGGAGGTGAGCATCGAGTCGCTGGAGGTGTACGGCGACGGCACGCCGATGGTCGTCTGCGTGAATCAGCATGACGGCGACGACGTAGCAGTGATCTGGGTGGTGGAAGACAGTGACCAGTGACCCGTGGCCAGCGGCCGGTTAAGGTGTCCCTGAGTACAGGGACGAACGACAAAGAGCAGCAGGCAAGTGAAGGGAAGGACGATGCGTATGTTCCCAAATAGACGAACGTTGTGGGTGGCGGGGGCGGTCGTGTTCGGCTGGGCGGGGATGGCGCGGGCGGAGGCGGTCAACGTCGAGGTGTGGACGATCCGGGCGACGAAGAACTCGCAGGAGATCTCGCCGCGGCTGCGCGAGCTGGCGGCGCAGCTCAAGAAGTCGTTCGCGTTCACGGGATATTCGCTGCTGAAGACGCAGACGAAGAAGGCTGAGGAGGGCAAGACGGCTGAGTTCGACCTCGGCGGCGGATACAAGGCGAAGATCACGCCGCGCGGCCGCGCGGGCGAGCAGATCAAGCTCGAGGTGGTGGTGACGGAGCGGAAGGGCGAGAAGGAGGAGAAGAAGCTGACGACGAACATCTCGATCGCGCCGGGGAAGTTCCAACTCCTGGGGGGGTGGAAGTTCGAGGGGGAGGACGTGCTGATCGTCGCGGTCACGGGCAGGTAGGTGCGCGGCCGGGCGGAGTCCGGGCGGTGCGGCGGCGGTAGCACGATGGCGCGGGGGCGTGGCATGGTGAGGGGTGAGGGCGGCTGAGGGAGTCGAGCGGCCGGTGGCCCTGGTTGGGGAGACCGGCCGCGATGCTTTT
>CAZNDQ010000330.1:0-5115 GCA_964571825.1 uncultured Planctomycetales bacterium
GTCGCCGACCCGGATCGGCCGCTCGAACAGCAGGATCAGCCCCGAAACGAAATTGGCAAAAATCTCCTGCAAGCCGAACCCCAGACCCACCGACACCGCCGCCAGAAGCCACTGCAGCTTCGACCAGCCCAGACCCAGCGTCCCGAAAGCCCAGACCAGCCCCACCGCCGTGATCACGTACTTCGAAATCGTCGTGATCGCATACCGCTCGCCCGCGTCCAGCGGCAGACGCCGCAGAATCGTGATCTCCAGCAGGCCGGGCAGATTCCGCACGCCGATCATCGTCGCCAGCAGAATGATCAGCGACAGCATCAGGCTCCCTGCCGTGATCGGCACCAGCGTCTCGACGCCCTCGACGGTCTCCGCTGTTGACCACAGCGTGACGCGGTCCAGCACCCGCAGCGCCGGCAGGATGTCCTCCCACACCAGCCACAACACCAGAAACAGACCCAGCACAAACACGCTGCGCACCAGCCGCTGCGTCTGCTCCCCGATGCTCGACAGGTCGATCTCCGGCTCCTTCGCCGCGGCCATGCCCTCGGCCGACGGCTCCGCCGACTGCTGCTCGGCCGCCTGCGCGCGCTTGCGCGCCTCCTGGATCGCCAGCTTCCGCCGTGAGATCAGCAGCCACCGCAGCGCCAGCGCGTGCAGCATCGTCAGGCCCACCACCAGCCACAGCGTCAGCCAGATGCGAAACATGATCTGCACGCTCGTGTAGAAGTAGCCGGCGATCGCCGCCCCGCCCAGCACGATCGGAAGCAGTACCACCGCCGGGTGGATCAGCCGCCGCAGCCGCACACGCCAGACGTTGTCCTTCGTCTCCGCCGGAATCACCAGTATCCCCGCCGCCGGACGAAGCACGCGATTGGCAAACACCGCAAGAATCGCCATCGTCGCCAGAAACGCGAAACGACCCACAGAGTTCTGCAACTCGGCGTCACCCGTCCACAAGACGGCGTGCACGACGAACGCCGCTGTCACCCCGATCACGATCACCAGCAACAGCCAGCGGCCGACGATCCGCAGTTTCCGCCCCGACCAGCCGAAATGCGCCTCCGCCAGACCCATCGGCCGGATCGCGTGACGCAGCAGCTCGAACCGCGCCAGCCCCAGCGCCACTCCCTCAGCGCCCGCCGCCGTCGCCCGTACGCTTTCGGGCGCGTCCAGCACCGCCCCCAGCCGCCAGCCGAGAAACCACACCAGAAACGGCCACCACACCGCCAGCGCCATCGTCAGCGCCACCGCCGCCGCCGTCACGCTGAATTCATGACAGTGACTTCGTGCAGCCGTCTGCCCCATCGCCGTCAGCCGCGCGTGGAGCTGCGGCCGCGCCGCCGCCATCAGCACCAGCAGCAGCACACCCAGCCCCGACACCACCGGCTCCGCCCGCGCCGACGCCCACGCCGACTTCACCAGCGCCAGCCACGTCGCCGGATGCGCCAGCCAACCCGCCGCCCGTCCCAATAGCAGCAGGTCGTTCCGCTGCGGCGCCGCCGTGCTGCGAATCCACAGAATCCGCTCGTCGATGTACCCCGCGAACGCTTCCATCTCCCGGATGAGCTGCCGTTCGTCCGCGTCCAGATCGACCAGCTTGGTGAAGTACGTGCTGTAGTCGCTGAGCAGCGCGTCCAGAATCCCCCGCCGCGCCGCGAGCAACTCGCGCGCCGCCGCCTCGATCTCCCCCCGCTCCGCCGCGCCGAGTGATGCGTCCACCTCCGCCATCACCGCGCGCAAGTGCAACCCGATGTCCGCCAGCTCTGCCCGCTGCTCCTCCAGCTCCAGCGTGCGCACCTGCACCGCCGAGATCTCTGCCTTGCGAACGTCGATCGCCCGCCGATGGTCGCGCGCCGCCATCAGCCCCTCGCGCTGCTTGCGCAGCAGCAGCCCGATCGCGTGCGTCAGCCCCGCCGCCTCCACCTTCGCCTGTACGCTCTTGTACTCGCCGCTGATCCGTTCCAGCTTGCGCGAAATCTCCTCGTTCGCCTGCGTCGCCGCCGCGATCCGGTCGGCGATCTTCTCGCTCACGCGCAGCTCCGCCAGCGCCGCGTCATACTCCGCCAGCTTCCGCAGTGCCTCCGGCGCGCCCGCCGCCCGCCGCCGCTCGCGCTCCGCCTCGCGCGCCGCTCGTTCCGCCTCCCTCCGCCGGCTCTCGTTCACCCGCTCCTGAAGCCGCCGGACCAGCGCCTCGGCCTGCGTCACCTCCCGCGCCGCCAGGTCCCGCCGCGCCGTCAGCAGCTCGCCCCGCGCGTCGAAGCTCGCCAGTTCCATCTCAATCGACGCGATCTGTGCCTCGAGCAGCGACCGCCGCGCCTGCCGCGCCGCGCGCCGCACGCGCGCCACCTCAGCCGGCACGTCTTCCTCCGCCGGCGTGACTTCCGGCAGCGCCTCCGTCGACAGCCGCTCCAGCTCCTGCCGCGCTGCCGCCAG
Source organism: uncultured Planctomycetales bacterium (assembly GCA_964571825.1). Taxonomy (GTDB): domain Bacteria; phylum Planctomycetota; class Phycisphaerae; order UBA1845; genus CAZNDQ01. Next base: position 2,428 of record CAZNDQ010000330.1, read on the forward strand.
CGATTCCGGCGCCTTCGCCCGCCGCTCCTGCCGCCGCGCCCGCTCGCTGTCCAGTTCCGCGGCCTTGTCCTGCGCCGCCTTGAGCTGCGCCTCCGCCTGCGCCAGATGCTGCTCGAGCTGCTGCAGCGTCGCATCCGGCGCGATTTCGAGCGGCGCCTCTTCCGGCGCCTCTGCCAGCCTGGCTCGGATCGACTCCAGCGTCGCCGGCGCCTCCTGCAGCGCCCGCTCAAACTCCGCACGCTGGCGCAACTGCTCCTCGCGCTTCTTCAGGTCTCCGATCGCCGCCTTGCACTGCTCGATCAATTGCGACTTGAGCGCCTCATCGAGGTTCGCCGCCGCTTCGATGCCCGCCAGCTCCGCCTCCAGCGCCCCCTGCGCCAGCGACGCCTCCGCGGCGCTGGCCGGCTGAGTCCCCGCCGGTTGGGTCGCCGTCGGCGCCGTCGCCGGTCCCTGCGCCAATGCCGCCACGGCGATCGACAGCACGGCCGCCAGCGCCGGCGCAAACCCCCGCAATCGCAGACGTCCGGAGAATGTGAGGAACATGTGCATAGGCTGGATAACCGCGCGCCGACCGTGAGACCTCTTGCGGGTTCTAGTCCGCCCGCGCCGCCCGTTCAAGTTGCCCGGCCGGGGCGCGTCCGCAAACTGCAAACCCCCGCCTCGGCCGCACCCTGATGGCGCGGGCCTCGACGTATCTGCGGCTCAATCAACGTGTTAGAGAAGCCTCCGGGCGAACCCGCCCGAACAGACGCGCGTCCACATCCGTAGCATTTTCAACGGGGCCAGGCGAAATGGGAGATTTTCTGGCCGCTGCCGCCGATGCTTTCCGCGAATATGACTGGAGACGACGGGATTCGAACCCGTGACCTTCGCATTGCGAACGCGACGCTCTCCCAATTGAGCTACGTCCCCGTGTGGGTTTTAGTGTAGCAGCGCAACGCGGATTGTCCACCGCGACACCGCTTACCTGCGACGACGCGGACCGACCGTCCGCACGAAACGTTCCGATACCCGGATCAACCCCATGATCGAGGCAGCCAACATGCATCAGCGAAACGTCCCGCATCGAGCGGTAACGGCTCTTACTTTCACCCTCACTCTGCTCTGGGCGACGATTGCCGTGCCGACCGCCTTCGCCGAGGATCCGCCCGAGCCCGCGCCCGGGCCTTCGGCCGGGCAGCCGCGCATCGACGTCGAGCCCAAGACCGTCCGCCTCGGCGAGGTCTACGTCGGCGACGCCGGTTACGGCGAACTCACCATCCGCAACACCGGCGACGCACCGCTCATCATTTCCAAGATCGAAAAGTCCTGCGGCTGCACCGCCACCTTCCTCGCCGAGGAGGACAAGATCATCCAGCCCGGCGGCCAGTCGAAGGTCAAGGTCGAACTCCGCCCCAACAAAACCCAGTCCGCCAGCGACGTCTTCACCAAAGTGATCACCATCGTCAGCAACGATCCCTACAAGTCGAACCTCCGCGTCGGCGTCGAGTGCATCGCCAAAATCGGCGTCGAAGCCAATCCCTCGAACCTCCTCATCGATGAGCCCGGACTCAAGGTCGGCGAGTCGCGCACGATGGAAGTCGTCGTCGCCGCCGCCAACGCCGAACCCTTCCACATCACCGACGTCGAAATCCCTGAAAGCGCCGCCCTCGCCGTCGAATACGACAAGAACACCAAACAGATCAGCCACAAACTCAACGTCCGCATCGGACCGGTCAACGAGGCGGCCAACGTGACCGCCAACCTCAAGGTCCACACCGACCACTCGCGCACCAAACTCGTCAACGTCTACGTGCTGGCCAAGGTGCAGCGGCTCGTCACGCTCACCCCCACCTACCTCAACCTCGGGCAGGTCGAGCCGGGCGCCGTCGTCGAACAGCAGGTGCAGCTCCGCGCCGAGGACGACCGCCGCATCGAGACCCTCGACATCGAGGTCCAGCGCCACGAACTGCAGGTCACGGCCACGCGCGTGCCCGATTCGCCGACCGGCTGGGTGCTCCGTTTCAACATCCCGCCCTCACTCGCCGGCAAGAAGATCATCGCCCCCATTGTCCTGCGCACAAACATCAAGGAAGCGGGCGAACTCAAGGCCAATGTCAGTTTCCGCGTCAGTTCCCTGCCGGCGGCCGCCGACGAGACCTGACGCATGCCGCCGCGCCGTGCACCGGTTCGCGCGGCCCGGCGAAAACCAACCGGATTTCGTCGATGACCACGGTAACACCAAACCACAAGAGGATCGCAGAAGATGTCCACGCACAACCCTCCGTCACCAGTTCGCAGAAAGTGTCTGGTTCTCGCACTGCTCGCCGCCTGCGGCTTTCCCGCTGCCGTCGCCCGCGCCGGCGACGATAAGCCGGCCGACGGTGCCGCCGCCCCGGCCCCAACCCCGGCCGCTGCGGGCACGCAAAGACTCAAGGTCGAGCCCGAAATCCTCGACTTCGGCAACACCTACGACGGCGAGGAAGCCAGGGGTTCGCTCAAGCTCACCAACACCGGCGACGCGCCCCTGATGATCTACGACATCAAGAAATCCTGCGGCTGCACCGTCGTCCAGCTCAAGGACAAACAGCTCCAGCCCGGAGAGTCCGTCGATGTCGCCGTCTCCATGCGACCGCGCAGCTCCCAGCACGGCTCCACCTTCAATCGCCGCGTCACCATCGTCAGCGACGACCCGGCGGAGCCCAGCAA
>CAZNDQ010000331.1:0-5115 GCA_964571825.1 uncultured Planctomycetales bacterium
GTTCCGCTGACAGCTTGGCGTCGCTCAGCAGTTCTGCGCACGAGAGCACCACCGTCAGCGGCGTCCGCACCTCGTGGCTCATCGTCGCCAGGAACTCGCTCTTGGCCCGGTTCGCGTCCTCGGCGATCTGCTTGGCCCGCTCCAGCTCTTCGATCCGCTTCAGTTCCGTGATGTCCACTGCCACGCCCAGTACGGCCGGTTCCTCCGTCCCCGATGTCGTGAACGGGATCTTCGTCGTCTGCAGAATGCGCACCCGCCCGTCCGCCGTCTGCAGCGTCTCCTCCGGAATGAATTTCGGCCGCCCACTGTCGATCACCCGCTGATCGTCCTCGCGGAAGTGCGCAACCTCCGCCTCGTTCCGGTTGACCTCTTTTTCGAATCGCCCGGTAATCTCCTCCACCGACGTGCCGTACGCCTCGGCCAGCGCCCGGTTCACCACCAGGAACCGCCCGCTCCGGTCCTTGGCAAAAATCATGTGCGGCACGAGGTCGATGATCTGACGCAGCCGCGCCTCGCTGTTCTGCAGCGACTCCTCCGCGCGCCGCCGGATCATCGCTTCCTGCTCCAGCTTCTCCACCGCCTCTTCCAGCCGCGCCGTCCGCTCCTCCACGCGCTGCTCCAGCTCGTCGCGCGCCGAGCGCAGCTCCAGCTCCTTGCGCTTCCGCTCGATTGCCAGCGCCATGCCGTGCGCGATCGAGGCCATCGCGTCCGTCGTCACCCGGCCCAACTCCCGCCGTGAGAGCACTGCAAACACGCCCATCACCCGCGCGTCCAGCAGCAGCGGATACCCCGCGAAGTGCGCCCAGTCCCCCTCGTGCGCGCCCGTCAGTTCCGCCAGCCGCGGATCATGCCCCGCCGATTCGATGATCCGTGGACGCGAGTCCACCGCGATCGTTCCGATCAGGCCCTCGCCGGGAACGATCCGCCCCGACGCCGCCCCCGCCGTCTTCGGCAGTCCCGCCGTCGCCCGCAGCTCGAGCACTCCCTCCTCGTTCTTGAGCACCCAGATCAGTGCCGCCGTCTCGTTCAGATGCTCCACAAACGCATTCGCGCAGCGCTGCAGGCTGTGGTCGAGGTCGTCGCCCCGTGTCAGCGCCACGCCCACTTCCGCCGACAGCGTCGCCAGCCGAGCCCGCTCCGCCAGCGCCTCCTCCGTCCGTTTCCGCTCCGTGATGTCGGTCGACACGCCGCACACCGCAAACGGGCGGTTGGACCCGTCCCGCAGCGGGAACTTCAGCGAGATGTACGTGTGATACGCGCCGTCCGGGTGCCGCACCCGTTCTTCGAACTCGATCGCCTCGTTCAACTGCGCCACACGCTCGTCGTTCGCGCGGAACGCACGCGCCACATCCGCCGGAAACAGTTCCTCATCCGTCCGGCCGTAGATCCGTTCCTGTGTGATTCTGAACAGCTCTTCGTAGCGGTGATTGATCTGGATATACCGCCCGGCCAGGTCCTTGATGTACAGTACCGCCTTCGTGTTGTCGATCACGGCGCGGAACTGCTCCTCCCGGTCCCGCAACTGCCGTTGCAGGCTCCGCCGCTTGCGGATGTAGTACACCGGAATAAGCGCCGCCAGCGCCGCCGCCGCCAGTACGCCGCAGACAAACAGCGGCTGCAGCCAGCCCGGACGCGCCACCTCGAATCGCACGCGGCGCACCTGGCTCATTTCCCCGTCGGCGGCGATCGCCCGCACCTCGGCCACGTGGACCCCCGGCCGCAGCCGCGGCAGATGCCAGAACGTCTGCGTCGTCGGCGCCGACCACTCGCTCTCACCCGCCAGCCGGTACTGCAGCGGGACCCGTTCGTTCGTCCGCCAGCCGACCGCCCGCACCTCGATCAACACGTCGCGCCGGCCGTACGAAAGCGCCACGCTCGGTGCGTACGGGTCCAGCCGGGTTCCGCCCGCCACCACTTGCTGGACGCGCACCAGCGGCGGCGCCGTGCTCGGCAGAAACCGCTGTGCCGGCACGACGCCCAGCCCCTGTGTCGTGCCCGCATAGACGACGTCCTGCGCATCGACCAGGATCGCGCGCACGTCGCGGCTCGGCAGGCCGTCACGGTGGTTCAACACGTTCAGCGCCGTGCCCTCCAACCGCAACACGCCGCGTTCCGTTGCCCCCCAGATCACCCCGCGCGAATCCCGATCCACGCCCCGCACGCGCATGTGCTCCACGAGCTGCCGCGCCTCCCAACTTCCGGATTCCTCGCGCCGCAGCCACCACAGGCCGTCGCGCGTTCCCGCCAGCAGCGTGCCATCGTCATTTTCATGCATCGACAGGACGAACTGGTCGGTGAGCGCCAGAGTCCAGTCGCCGTTCTCCCGGCAGGCCAGCCCGTGCGTCGTCCCGACGTACAGTACCCCGCGCTGGCTTTGCCGCAGCACGCACACGTTTCGCCCCACCTCGTCCGGCAGTTCGATCGGCATCAGCGCGTCGCCCTCCCGTGCAAACAGCCCGGTGTTCGCGCCGATCAACAGCCGACCCTCTGCATCCTCCGCAAACGCCTGTACGTCGTGCGGCTCGGTCCGCAGCACCGTCTCGTCCAGACGCGCCCAGCCTCCCGGACCGCCGCACCAGCCCTGCCCGCTGCGGTCGTAATAGACCAGATTGAGATACGCGCGCGGCCCGACCGTGGTACCGCCCGTCAGGCGGCCGTCAAACCGCGTCGCCGCGTGCAAGGTGCTGCACAACAGCCCGCCGCCGGGAACCTCCGTCAGGCCCGTCACAACCGTATGTTCCAGACCGTCGTCCAGACCCACGTGGCGCATGTGCGTCGTCGTCAGCCGCAGCGGTCCGCCCCCATAGCTGCCGAACCACATCTGGTTCTCACGGTCCAGAAACAGCGCGTGCAGGTCCTCGTTGGTCAGACCGTCATCGCGCCCGATGCGCTCAAACGCATCCCCGCTCCACACGAAGGCGCCGCGCTCCGTCGACGCCCACAGGTCGCCCTGCGGCGTCTCCAGCAGCGCGTTCACCTCGTCGCACGCCAGACCCGCCTCCGCCCCGAATCGCTGCACCGAATCGCCGTGCAGCCGGTAAAGCCCGCCCGGAGCCCGCACCCCGACCCACACTGCCCCGTCCCGCGCCACTCGGACGCCGTTCACCCGCCCCTGACCGATCTCACTTTCCAGCAACGATTTCGTTCCCGATTCCTGCACCCGGAGCAGCGCATGGTGCGTCCCCGCCCACACCGTTCCGTCCGCTCCGGCGTCCACACTGAGAATCTGATGCGACTTCGTCCCCGGCATCATGCGGATGCGCTTCGTCTCGCCCCCTTCGCCGAAGGTCAGTTCAAACAGCCCCTGGTTGGTGCCGCAGTACAGACGGTGGCCCGCCAGGTGAAGGCAGAACACGCGCACATCCTGCACCGCCGCCGGCGCCGGGCCCGGTTCCAGCGACGTCGTCAGCACACTCTTGAGGCCGCTGCACGAGCCGACCCAGATGCGCCCGAAGCCGTCCACCGCCAGAGCCGTTGTCGCCGGAGATTCACCCGCGATCACCGGCGCATGGCGATGGAAGCGCAGCCCGTCCCAACGCCACAGCCCGTCATCCGCCGCCACCCAGATCAGTCCATCGTCATCCTGACAGATGTCTCTGACGATCACCCCCTGCAGCGAATCGAAGCGGTGGATCGGGTACGTCGCCGCGCGCACGCCCGCCGCGCTCAGCAGCATCGAGCCCACACACCAGCACAGTGCCCGCGGCGGAATCGCAGCCAACGGCCGATCCTCGCTCTGACGTGTCCCTGGGGAACTTGGCGCCGGCCCATTCTATCCGATTCGCCCCCGCGTCGACCCCCCTCGCGCCCGCCCCGTCGCCTCCCCTCCTCAACGCCCGCCCGCCCGCCGTTGGCCGCCGTCCGTGGCCCGGATATGATTCGCCCGACCGGCTCGCCATGGAAAAACCGCCGCGTGGGGATCGAACCGACCGATGCGCAAGACGCATGTACTCATCATCGAAGACGAGAAGCTGATTCGCTGGTCTCTCTCTCAGCGCTTCAGCGAGGAGGGTTTCACTACCGCCGAGGCCGAGCGCGGCCGCGACGGCCTCAACCTCCTGCACGACGAGGTCTTCGATCTCGTCATGCTCGACTTCAAGCTCCCCGACACCACCGGCCTCGAGGTTCTCCGCCAGATCCGCGACATCGACAAGGACATCGTCGTCATCATGATGACCGCCTACAGCAGCATCGAGAGCGCCGTCGAGGCCATGCGCATCGGCGCCTTCGACTACCTCACCAAGCCCTTCAAGATGGACGAGCTGATGCTCACCGTTGAAAAAGGTCTCGAGGCCACCCGTCTCCGCCGCCAGGTCCGCGATTTCCGCCGCGAAGTCCAGGGCAGGTTCGGTTTGGATCAGATCATCGGCCGCTGCCCCGCCATGCAGCGCCTCTTCCAGGTCATCCGCGACGTCGCCGCCAGCGGCTCCTCCACCATCTTCCTCCGCGGACCCAGCGGCACCGGCAAGGACCTCGTCGCCAAGATCATCCACTACAACTCCGATCGCGCCGACCACCCCTTCATGAACATCACCTGCACCGCGCTGTCCGAGCATCTGCTCGAAAGCGAACTCTTCGGCCACGAGAAAGGCTCCTTCACCGACGCCAAGTCGCAGAAAAAGGGCCTCCTTGAACTCGCCGACGGCGGCACCGTCTTCCTCGACGAAGTCGGCGACATGCCCGCCGGCCTTCAGGGCAAGCTCCTCCGCTTCCTCGAAGAGCGCCGCTTCCGCCGCGTCGGCGGCGTCACCGACATCGAGGTCGACGTCCGCGTCATCGCCGCCACCAACCGCAACATCGAGGAGGCCATCCGCGACAAGACCTTCCGCGAGGACCTCTTCTACCGCCTGAACATCATCAACGTCGACCTGCCCCCGCTCTGCCAGCGGGGCGACGACATCGAACTGCTCGTCAATCACTACCTCGCCGCCTTCGCCCAGGAGTTCCGCCGCGACATCCGCGGCCTCACTGACGACGCCTGGCGCAAACTCAAGGCCTACTCCTGGCCCGGCAACGTCCGCGAGCTGCGCAACGCCGTCGAGCGCGCCGCGCACCACGGCGAGTCCTCCCTCCCCGCACCCGAAGACTTCAACCCCGGCACCGCAGATGAGACCA
>CAZNDQ010000332.1:0-1115 GCA_964571825.1 uncultured Planctomycetales bacterium
AGGTTCGAGGCGGACAAAAGGTGGCGGGTAGGCGCGGTGGGGAGGCCGTTGGATCGGGCCCAGGGCGACCCCTAGCACGGGCGCTGGCGGCCGAAGAAATGCGGCTGCGTGGCAAATCTGATTGCCTTGGGGGCGTAACGGGCGTATACTTCTGACGCTGACACGTAAGAGGGCCCCGGCAACCGCTCAAATCACGATTCGCCCCGCATATCCGGCGAAGCGGTTGGAGGTCGGGCAGAAAAGGACACAGCATCCGCAGGAAGTGTGACGTCGATTCGTTGCACCTGAAATGGGGGCGTTGATGCGCGCGAAGTCTCTGTTTGTCGATGCGTATTGCGAGCAGCCGTTCTTCCGGCACGTGTACCCGTACATTTTCCGCGGGGACAGGTCCGGTCTGGCGGCCATGCTGCGGGAGCAGTATCCGGCCGAGCGGCTGATCGGGCTACTCGAACATCCGGACGAAGCGACGGTCAAGGTAGCGCTGGTCTGCATCGGCCTGACCGGCGGAATGGAGCATTCGCCGGCCGTGGCGCGGTTCCTGCTCGAGTCGGACGTGTTCGTCGTGCGCCTGGCGGAGTACGCGCTCAAGAACATGTGGCGGCGCGACGGCGGCGCGCTGCAGGAGTCGATGCTGCGGCGTGCGGAACAGCACCTCGATGCGGGCGAGAGCGATCACGCCCTCCTGCTGCTGAATCGGATGCTGGTGGAGACGCCGGATTTCGCCGAGGCAGCGTATCAGCGGGCCGTAACACACTATTGTCGATCGTCATTCTCGGCGGCGCTGCGCGACGCACAGCGGGCGATCCGGCGCAACGGGCTGCATTGCTGGGCGTATCAACTCGCGGCACAGTGTCAACTGGCGCTGGGCGAGTATGAATCGGCGGTGCAGAGCTATCAGGACGCGCTGCGGATCCACCCGTCGCTGGAGGGAGCACACGGGGCGCTGGCGGCGCTGCGAGCACATTTCTCGGCGTACTGATATCGATTGAGGCTTGGAAGCTTTCGGGCCCCGGCGAACTGATGCGGGCGGCACCGGTGTGCGCAACAAAAACCGGCGCCGCAACCTGAGTTGCCAGCGCCGGCTCCTGAGCTGGAAAGAAGCTTTGGCGAAGCTC
>CAZNDQ010000332.1:1125-5114 GCA_964571825.1 uncultured Planctomycetales bacterium
CCGCCGTGTCGCCGGGTTATCCACGCACCTCAAGCTATCGGGGTCATCCACTGTCCCCGGTAACTTCAAACAGAAAACCTGATTGGCGCTTCCACGTCGGGCGGGGTACGGTCGCGGCAGCGGACTCGCCACGCGCCCAAGCGACGGCATTATTGTTCCGCCGCGGAGACTCCCCGTGAGAGCGCCAAACTGACACTATTCGGATGTCATTGGGAGGAGGGTGCCGCTGCTGTGGGTCTCGCCTTTTGTCGCCCCGGTCACCATGCTCCCGCGTGAAGCAGGGCAAGCGTCATGCCAAGCGTGAAGTTTCCGATAAAACCCGGTTAGGGGCGCGCTGAGGAGATTATTTTCGGTATTCAGGACGTTGGGGCGATTGGTCGTGGGGCTTTTCACAAAAGGGCATTTGGGGCAAATGACCAACCGCGAAGCCGGATTCTTTGAACACGCAGTTACCGGGGTATGCGCGAGGGGGGGCGGCCGTTGATTTGGGCCCCAGCGCGGGCTAGGATGCGGCCAACGAGCGTAAGTACAGCGAGGCAAAATGTTTCCGACAATTGATGAGCAGATGGCGCTGCTGGAGCGCGGGTGCGAGCGCATCTACACGCCGGAGGAGCTGCGGGCGCGGCTGGAGCAAGCGAAGAAAGCCGGGCGACAACTCCGAGTCAAGCTGGGAATGGACCCGACGGCGCCGGACATTCACCTCGGGCACACGGTGGTGCTGCGCAAGTTGCGTCATTTTCAGGACTTGGGGCACAAGGCGGTCCTGATCATCGGCGACTACACGGCGATGGTGGGCGACCCGTCGGGGCGGAGCAAGACCCGGCCGATGCTGTCGCCGGAAGATGTGAAGCGCAACGCGGAGACGTATCTGGCGCAGGCGGGGAAGGTGCTGCTGACGACGCCGGACCGGCTGGAGGTGCGGTACAACAGTGAATGGCTGAGTGGGCTGACGTTTGCGGACTTGCTGCGGCTGACGAGCCAGATGACGGTGGCGCGGATGCTGGAGCGCGACACTTTTGCCAAGCGGTACAAGGAGGGGACGGAGATCTACATCCACGAGTTCCTCTACCCGCTGATGCAGGGGCGCGACAGCGTGGAGATTCGCGCGGACGTGGAGCTGGGGGGGACCGATCAGACGTTCAACAATCTGGTCGGGCGGGATTTGCAGCGCGACGCGGGGCAGCCGCCGCAGATCGTGGTGATCATGCCGATTCTCGTCGGCCTGGACGGGACGGAGAAGATGAGCAAGTCGCTGGGGAACGCGATCGGCGTGCTGGAGCCGGCGAGCGAGATGTTCGGCAAGCTGATGAGCATCCCGGATGCGTTGATGCGGAACTACTTCGAGCTGCTGACGACGCGGCGGCGGGAAGAGGTGGATGTGCTGGTGGACGCGGGGCGGACGCATCCGCGCGAGGCCAAGGTGGCGCTCTGCAAGGAGGTGGTGAGCGGCTATCATGGAGGGGAGGCGGCGGAGGCGGCCGCGCGGGAGTTTGACCGCATTCACAGCGGGCACGGCGGGGGCGGACTGCCGGACGAGGTTCCGGAGCAGCGCGTGCCGCGAGCGTGGTTTGACGGCGAGGGTGTGGCAGTCGTGCAGTTGATTGTCTCTAGCGGGTTTGCGCCGAGCAACAGCGAGGCGAAGAAGCTGGTGGCCGAGGGCGGCGTGCGGCTGAACGGTGAAAAGCTGGAGGATTCGCGAGCGACGGTGAAGTTGAATGCGGGGGATGTGCTGCAGCGCGGTAAGCGGCGGTTTGTGCGGCTGGTGGCGGAATGAGCGAGGGGCGGTGCGGGATGTCGGGCGCGGGCATGGGGATGAGGTTTGCATCATGAAGCTGCCACAGTTGGATGATGCGACGAGATACACGGGCCTGTACGTCGTGGATTTCGGTGAGCAGGTGGCGGTGGGGTATACCGCGGCCGAGGTCGAGGTGCTGATGGACCACGAACGGTATCGCGGGTGCCGCGTGTATCGGATTTACCAGGCGTATCCGGACGGGCGGATGGAGCTGCGGGGCGTGGATGCGACGCGGTTTCAGGTCGAAGAGGGAATGTTGTTCTACCGTGGCGAGGCGGCGGCGGCGCGGGCGGACTACGGGGCGCTGCTGCGCTGGGCGAAGGAGTGCGCGCCGCCGTGCCGGTGCCAGGTGCAACTTGCGCAGTTGGAGGGAGCGGAGTATCCGTTCGTGACGGCGCTGATTTTCCCGGCGGAGTACAGCGACGATATCAGCCGGTGGCTGCTGGATGCAGAGTATGCGGGGGGGACGTTTGTCGAGGGCGGGGCGAGCGTGGTGACGGGGTATCAGGGGGCGCGGCCAGTGATCCTGGCGCGCGAGCAGATGTGGGGGACGGCGGACGGAACTTCTCGGCCGACGGAAGAGGTGCTGGCGAGTGTGGGGCGGGCGGTGCAGCGGTGATGGAGGCGCGGCGGCGACAGAGCGGGCGCTTGATGCGCGTGTGGCAGGCGGCGACGTGGCTGGCGTCGCGGCGGCCGGTGCGCGTCGGGCCGCGCGCGGCAGCGGCGGGGGACTGGCGGACGCAGGCATTCGGCTGGGGGCTGGGGCTGACGGAGCGGCTGCGGTCGATCTGGCGGCGGCGGTGGCTGCGGGTGCGTCGCTGAACCGAGGGCGACGGGATTGACTCAAGTCGGCGGTCGCGGCGGGGATGGCCGCGATTTTTGTATACCTCAGGCGAGTACGCAGGAACGAATGATCGTGGGGCTGCCGATCGTTGCCATAGTGGGCCGGCCGAACGTGGGCAAGAGTTCGCTGCTCAATGCGCTGGCGCGGCGGCGGATCAGCATCGTCGATCCGATGGCGGGGGTGACGCGCGATCGGGTGTCGACGGTGGTGGCGGTGGGGGAGACGTTTTTCGAGTTGATCGACACGGGGGGGTACGGGATCGAGGATCCGGACGGACTGACGGAGCACATCGAAAACCAGATCCGGCTGGCGGTGCGATCGGCGCAGTTGATCCTGTTTGTGGTGGACGTGCGGGACGGGGTGACGGCGCTGGACCAGCGTGTGGGGGAGCTGCTGCGCGCGGAGCGGCGCGAGGCGATCCTGGTGGCGAACAAGGCCGACGTGGAGTCGCACGAGGCGGGGGCGGCGGACTTTTTCCGGCTGGGGTTTGGCGAGGCGGTGGCGGTCTCGGCGCTGCATGGGCGCGGGCGCGACGAGTTGCTGGAGCGGATCGCGGCGGCGCTGGGGGCGAACCCGGAGGCGGCGCCGGCCGAGCCGGTGATGAAGATCGCGATTGTGGGCAAACGCAATGCCGGCAAGTCAACACTGATCAACGCGCTGGCGCAGGAGGAGCGCGTGATCGTCAGCGAGACGCCGGGGACGACGCGCGATTCGATCGATGTGACGTTCGAGGTGGACGGGCGGAAGGTGCTGGCGATCGACACGGCGGGGGTGAAGAAGAAGACGAAGTTTGCCAACGACACGGAGTTCTATGCGTTCGCGCGGGCGGAGCGGAGCATCCGGCGGGCGGACGTGGTGCTGATGATGATCGACGCGACGGTGGACGTGGGGCAGGTGGACAAGAAGCTGGCGCACTTCATCGTCGAGAACAACAAGGCGTGCGTGCTGGTGATCAACAAGTGGGACCTGGCGAAGGAGCGGGCGACGACGGAGGCGTACGGGGAGTATCTGACGAAGACGTTACGGGAGCTGAGCTATGCGCCGATCGCGTTCATGACGGCGCGGGACGGGAAAAACGTCAAGAGCACGCTGGACGTGGCGTCGGGGTTGTTCCGGCAGTCGCAGACGCGGGTGAGCACGGCGGAGATCAACAAGGCGCTGCAGGAGATCCTGGCGCTGCGCTGGCCGACGTCGAAGCGCGGGACGCGGCAGGCGCGGGTGTACTACGGGACGCAGATCGCGGTGTGTCCGCCGACGCTGGTGCTGTTCGTGAATTCGCCGGGGCTGTTCGGGGAGGACTATCGTCGGTTTCTGCTGAACCGGCTGCGGGAGCGGTTGCCGTTCGGGGAG
>CAZNDQ010000333.1:0-3784 GCA_964571825.1 uncultured Planctomycetales bacterium
CCGGTGCTCGTGGGCGTCGCGGCCTGGGTCGTGGTACGCGCGGTGCGGCGCGGCGAGCGGCCGATGTGGCGCGCGGCCGCGGCCTGCGCGCTCGTCGCGGGCTTGGCGAGCGGCTGGGTGAATCGCGCCGCGGGCTTCGACCGCCCCGACGCGAATCGCGGCCTGTTTGCCTACAACGCCGGCATTTCGTTCCTGCGGATGGAGCAGGTTGATTTGGCGATCGAGCAGTTCCGACAGGCGCTCAGGGCGGACCCGACGATCGCCGCCGCCTGGCAGAGTCTGGGCAGTGCGCTGGGGCGGAGCGGGCGCTCAGACGAAGCGCTCGATCCGCTGCGAGAGGCAATCCGCCTGGACCCGCAGATGGCCGACGCATGGTCGAGCCTTGGGAACGCGCTCGGGCGCCTGGGCCGACTGTCGGAGGCGATCGACTGCCAGCAGCGCGCGGTGGAACTGCGGCCCGACAGCGCAGACATGCACTTCAATCTGGCCGTGACGCTGGCAGCACTGGGTCGAGATAATGATGCACACAGGGAATTCGCGCGGGCGCAGGAACTGGCTGCGGTCGCCGGGAACACGGCGCTGCTTGGTCGGATCGACGACCAATGGCAAGCGCTCCGCACGCCGCGCTGAATACCGAACTTACTTGATGTAGCCCAGCGCGCGGAGCTGTTCGATGCGTTCGGCGACGTCGGGCGATTCGACACGGCGCATTTCGGCTCGGGCGGCGCGCCACTTCCGCGTATCGTGCGACCGGACCGTTCGGAGCGGGTGGGCCTTCAGGTGATCGGCGCCGAGGACGTTCTTCAGCGGCCGGCCCTCCATGTCATCCCCGGCCGGAATGCCAAGCAGAGCCAGGATTGTCGGCGCCACGTCGGTCACCGAGCCGATCATCGGGAGGTTTTCCGGGGCCTCCGGCAGACCTGCGCCCTCCGCGAGTTGCCGGCGGATGCCGGCGCCGGCCGCGATGAAAATGCCGGGCGGCGAGGTGGTCTTGTGGTCCGCGGAGTTCATCTTTCCCGGCGGCAGGTCGGGCGTGAACGTCATGTCGGTATTGACGGGGAGCATGCCGTGGTCCGAGACGAGGATGATCCGCGCATCCGGCGGGTAATGCTCCAGCAGCCGCGCGACGATCTGATCGGCGTAGCGGTAATACGTAGGGACGATGCGCGAGAAGTCTTCCAGCGCATCGGCGCTGGGCGCATCCGTGTACAGTTCCGGCCGCATGTAGCGCCAGAATCGATGCCCCGCCACGTCCGGCCCGCCGATGTAGATGGCGCACAGGTTGGGCGGCGGCGCACCGGTCAGCAGCTTTTCCGCAACGCGCGCATAGGTTGTGTCGGCGCGGAACGACCACTGCGTCATTTCCCAGAGGCGGGCTTCGAATCGGCCGGGGTCGTGTGCAAACCGGCCGAAGATCTCATTGGTGAGGTGCGGCAGCCGGTCGTGCGTCGCGGCGAGTATCTCCATCACTTCGCCCTGCCGCTCGACGGGGTAGACCTGTCCCGGCGCGCCGGGGATCAACTCACCCTTGACGATGACCTGGCCCGACCGGAACTGCTCCGGCGACGCGGTGTTTGTCTGCGCCACCATCACGCCGTTGACCGGCTCGGCGGGAAAGGTCATCCACCAGCCGATGACCGCGACGGTGAGCGAGTAGTCGGAAACGATGTCCCACAGTCCCTTGGCACGGCGATCCAGGGCATTGAACAGCCGAAAATTGGGCTGGCCGGGCGGTGCATCCGGGACCATCTCGCCGAAGCTCGCGATCCCGTGCTGCTCGGGAAGTTTGCCGGTGGCGACGCTGGTCCAGATCGCCGGAGAAAGCGCCGGGCTAAGTGTCGACAGACGCCCAAATGTGCCACGCTGCATCAGCGCGGCAATCGTCGGCAATTCGCCGCGCCGAACCATCGGCAGGATGACGTCCCACTCCATCCCGTCCAGGCCCACAAGGAGAACGGGCGGGCCGGGGTCAACCGGCCGCTCGATCCGCTCTTCTTCCCGGCTGCAGCCGACAATCACCGCCAGAATGAGTAGCCCGCCAGTGTACGACCTTGTTGCCTTGCGAACGCAAGATCGGCGACGCACGGCCGCTCCCGCGCTAAAATCGCCATTCGCTGCGCTGAACTGCATAACAGTCGGTGTCATGGCTTCGCCGGTGCGCTGTACTCGTGGCTGTTCCCGCTCGGCGCACTTGTAGGCACGGCCGGGCCCGTGGTCGGCGCCGCGGGGGCGGTGGTCGGCGCGACGGGAGCGGTAGTCGGTGCCGCGGGTTGCTGTGGCGCGCGGATCATCGCCTCAAGCGCGGTGATGAGACTCCTGATGCCCGGCACCAGCGGCGATTGACGATCCTCCAGCGCTCGACCCAGCGCGAGCTGTGCCACCTGCAGCGCCTGCTGCGGCGCGTCAGCCTGCATGTACGCAGTGGCCAGGGCCAGCAACGGCTCGGCCCGGAGGTTCCGCGTCAGCTCGCAGGCACGCATGGCGAGGCGCGTCGCTTCCTGGAGGTTCTCGCTCGATTCAACGGGAACGGAAAGGATCGCAAACGCGGCCCGCGTCAGGATCTTCATGTCCTCCGGCGCGGCCTCGACCGATTTGCGGACGACCGCCAGCGCTTCATCAACCCGGCCCAGCCGGAGCAGCAGGTCACTGTACACCTCGAAGGTCTCGTAGTCCGCCGGTGCCAGCTCAAACGCCTTCGCCGCCCGTTCGAGCGCTTCCTCCGTCCGCCCGAGCTGCGCCAGTGCGAGCGCGGCGCGATAGTGCGCCACGCTTTCCAGCGGCGCCGCCTCGATCGCCTCGAGATAGCGCTCGTACGCCTTCTCATGCTCGCCTTTTTCGGTGTGGATCATCCCGATGATCATGTTCGAGTGGAAGACCGGTTCCTTTCTGCCCGCCGACGGCGAGTTGACCAGGTGATAAAGCACGGCCAGCGCCACCAGTCCCGTCACCAGCCGCGCCGTCCGGCGGCCGCGATAGGCGTCGATCAGCCAGAGCACGGCAGATGCGCCGAAAACCATGAGGAAAGGGATCACTGGAATGCGGAAGCGGTCGGTGATGAAAAAGGCGATGATGCTGGCGGCGTAGACGAAGATGAACGTCCACAGCGGCAGGTACCGCCGCCACTGGCGCAGGGCGATGCCGACGCCGAGAAGTCCGAGCGGCGCGACGATGCCGAAGTGAACAGGCAGCACCTTGACGATCGGCGTAAACGTCCGGCTGAAATAGTAGATGCCCTTGTTGTTGCTCAGCTCGAAGCGATCCCAGAACATGATGGTCTTGAGCAGCGTCAATCGCAGCGCCATCCGCGGATGTGCGGCCCACCACTCAAATGCCTTGTTGAAGAAGTACTTGGATACCTCCGAGGGCCGGAGCTTGCGGCCCAGATCCAGTTCGGCGATGCCGATGCTGTCGTAGTAGCCTCCCCACCAGGAGGGCCGCGTCCCCGGCACGACGGCCGTCGTCCCGTCCGACCGCGGGTTGTTCCCGATGTAGAAGTTCACGCCGCCCTGCGACGAGATCAGCACCAGGTCCCCGCCCACCGTGTAGTTGCGCACGGTGATCGGAACGATCGGCAGCAGACAGGCGACGGTGAATGCGGCCCCGCGCGTGAGCACTGCGTCCCAGCGCCGCCAATGCAGGAGCACGATCCAGACGACGATCAGCGGGAAAAAGACGAGGATGTTGGGCCGCGTGATCGCCGACAGCCCGAGGACCACCCCGGCCGCGCACCACAGCGAGATGCGGTCATGCGCGGCCGCCCGCCACACCAGCCAGAGCCCCAGCA
>CAZNDQ010000333.1:3794-5089 GCA_964571825.1 uncultured Planctomycetales bacterium
AAGAGGCTGGTTGGGGCCGCGCGGCCCCCCCACGCGCCGGAGCCCCCCCCCGCCCCCCAACGACCGGGGGGGGCGCCCACCCCCCGCCCCCCGCCACACCAGCCAGAGCCCCAGCACGTCGAGCAACACCAGCAGCACCGGCAACAGCAGCTCGGCGTCGAAGAACAGGAAGACCCAGTAGGTGGCGGCGAGCACCCCGGCAATCGCGCCGGCCGCGCGCGAAAACACGTCCCGCCCGAGCAGATAGATCAGCGAACAGCTCAGCGATCCGATGATCGCCTGAATCACCCGCACCAGCAGGTAGCCCGGGCCGAAGACCTTGTACACCAGCGCCAGAAACCACGGGTAGAGGGGCGCGCGGAAATACGGACCGTCCCAGTACCGTTTGCCCTCGGCGATCGCCCTCGCCCAGTCATCGTGGACGCGCGCGTCCAGCCCCGGGAAATCGAAATCCGGGCTGGAGCGGAGCTGGTAGACGTAGACCACCCGCAGCACCAGCGCCAGCAGGAAGATGCCGGCGATCCACAGCCAGTCGCGCCGGATGAGCGGCGGCGGTGGCGCGGGATGCCAGTCCGGGCGCGCCGCGGCCGCCGGCGCCGGCGTGGGTACAGGCAGGGGGGGCGATGCTTCGGGGGTCGTTGCCGTTGTCATCATCGAGTCGTCATTCCCGGACGGGCCGCATGGCGTTTCCGCTGCCGTCGCCGCGGGCTGCGGCCGCCGCCGGGAAAGTATCGGCAAGCTGGACGTGCGGGTGTGTCTTGGCGCAGAACGGTCCCACCGGGTCCGCATTGTGCAAAAAAGAACCGCCCCCGCAATGCCTCTTCAGCGTTGCGGGGGCGGATTCAGATCAATCTCGGCCGCCGCTCAAGGAGCGGCTGCCCGAATCAGGCGCTACCGCCGACGGCGGAGCAGCGCCAGACCGCTCAGGGCGAGCAGGCCCATCGTCGCGGGCTCCGGAACCGCACGGCCGTACACGCTCAGCAGCAGATTGCCGGGCGGTGCACTCTGCCCATTGCCGAAGTACGACAGTCCGTTGGCGGGGGCACCGGCGAGGAACCAGAACGAGCTGAAGCCGTATTCAGCACCCCCCTCACGCCCGGAAGGCGGGAACCCGGCCAGGCTGAAGTAGGGGATCAAAGGCCAGTCTGTGGCGGAGGATATGAGCACGCCCGGCCGGCGCGCATTCGGCGTCGATCCGTCACTGAACGCAAACTGCACGGTCATCCACACATCGGCCGGCATGACAATGTCATTGACGTGGACGATGGTCTGCCGAATGCCCGGAACAGTATTCG
>CAZNDQ010000334.1:0-5059 GCA_964571825.1 uncultured Planctomycetales bacterium
CCGCTGACGCGCCCGTCCGGCCGCGACTACGAGCGGTACGCCGGGCAGACCTTCACCGTCGACCACGTCGTCGACGGCGACACCTTTGACGTCGACCTGCCTGACGGCCGGCACGACCGCACCCGCATCCGTCTCTGGGGCGTCGACACGCCCGAGATCGCCCACGGCGACAAGCCCGGCATGCATTTCGGCCCCGAGGCGACCGCCTTCGCCCGCCGCACACTCCTGCACCGCCCGGTGCGGCTGGAGTTGTCGCCCGTGCGCAGCCGCGACCGCTACGGCCGGCTGCTCGCCTTCGTCTATCTGCCCGACGGCGGCGAGATGTGGAACGAAACGCTGGTCCGTACCGGCCACGCCTACGCCGACCCCCGCTTTGACCACCCCCACAAGGAGCGATTCCGCCGCGTCGAGCGTGAGGCGGAAGCGGCCGGCGTCGGCCTCTGGGAGAAGGTCCGACCCGACGATTATCCCGCCTGGCGCAAGGCCCGCCGCCGCCGCTGACCGTCGCCCCCGGCCAGCCCCCCGACCGGCAACAAAGTGTCCTGTTCCCGTGCCCATCGGTCGCCGATAGATGCTAGAATAGCCGGGTCGGGCAGCGCCCCGCTTCACCTTTCAAAGGAGACCTCGATGCGT
The DNA here is from genome assembly GCA_964571825.1 of uncultured Planctomycetales bacterium. GTDB lineage: Bacteria > Planctomycetota > Phycisphaerae > UBA1845 > CAZNDQ01. The sequence goes on from CAZNDQ010000334.1 coordinate 634, forward strand.
ACTTACGCTGTTTCTCTGCTCCTGGGCCTCTTCGCCACGTCCATCGGCGCCGAAAGCGCCCTCGCTGCCGGCAACGTCAAATGGGCTACCTCCTGGGACGCCGCCAGCAAACAGGCCAAGGAACGCAACACGATCATCATGATCGACTTCTACGCCGACTGGTGCGGCTGGTGCAAACAGCTCGACAAGAAGACGTTCGCTGACGCGCGCGTCGTCGAGCAGCTCAACCGCCTCGTCCCGCTGAAGATCGACGGCGACAACGATCGCGCGATGGTCGCCAGATACAATGTCTCCGGATATCCCAACATCGTCTTTGTCGATGCTTCCGGCAAGGTCGTCCATCGCATCGACGGCTACCTCGATCCGCAGCCGTTCCTGCAGCAGGTCTCGGCCCTGCTCGATTCCTACACCGCGCTTCCGGCGCTCGAAGCGGAGTACAAGAAGAATCCTTCCAACACCCACGCGGCTGCGCAGCTCGCCGTCGCCTACGCCGTGCGCGGTGACGCCACCAAGGCGCGCAAGCTCATCGAGTCCGTCGAAGCCCGCGACCCGAGCAACGCCCCGACGCTGCTGACCGACGCCTACATGGCGATGGGCAACGCCTACGTCGAGTCGGACAAGCCCGGCCAGTCGATCAAGTGGTATGAGAAGATCATCAATACCTGCCCGGACCGCGCGCGCGTCGTCGACGCCCGCCTCAACGTCGCTTATGCGTACATCGTCGAGGGTCAGGGTCTGCCGGCCGGTTCGCGCGCCCGCGCCGGCAAGGCAAAGAAGGCCGCCGACGAGCTGACCGCCATCCTGCAACTGCCCGATCTGCCGGACGAACGCAAACAGCAGGCGGAGCAGATGCTCCAGCACGCGCGCAGCCAGATGGGCTGATCCGCCGGCGCGTCCGAAAACCTCGCTCGCGCATCCGGACCTCGACTGCCGTCGCCGCGCCGCGCGGATTTTCCACGTCCGTAGCGCAACCGCACCGGCAACCCGGCCTTTTTCTTGCCCCAGCGCCCGAATGAATTGCAGACTGGACGATGAACACGGCACGCGGCCGGGCCGCCGCCAAGGGGGAGACCATGCGCCTGCGCCTGCTACCCGCCCTGCTCAGCCTGTGCGTTTGCGCCGGGTTGCTCCCGGGTGATCGTGCGGTCCGATCGGCCGCGCCGCGCAGCGCCCCGGCCGCCGTCCATGTCCACCGTCACGACCACGCCTGCCGCTGCTGGAGTCCGGATACGCCGCCCGAAGAAGTACTCATCGCCGAGCTTCTCGAAGAGGGGCAGTTTTTCGCCGCCGCCGACCGCTGGATCAACACCGCATCGGGCTCGGCCGGCGCCACCGGCTCACCCATCGTCCTCACCTACAGCTTCGTCTCTGACGGCCTGGCCATCGGCAACGGCGGCGTCGACGGCGCCACCGCCAGCGAGCCCAGCGAACTCTACGCCACGATGGACGCCAAGTTCGGCAGCACCGCCGCCTGGCAGACGCAGTTCGCCGCGGCCCTCGAGCGCTGGGGGGAACTGACCGGCGTCACCTACGTCTACGAGCCCAACGACGACGGCGCCGCCTTCGACTTCACCTCGCCCGGCGTGCTCGGCGTGCGCGGCGACGTACGCATCGCCATGCGCCCGCTCGACGGCGCCAGCGGCGTGCTCGCCTTCAACTACTACCCCGACACCGGCGACATGGTCCTCGACGCCGACGAGAACTGGCAGAACAGCGCCAACTCCTACCGCTACCTGCGCAACGTCATCATGCACGAAGCGGGCCACGGCCTCGGTCTGGCCCACGTCTGGCCCGTCGACGGCAGCAAGCTGATGGAGCCCTACATCAATACCTCCTTCGACGGCCCGCAGGACGACGACATCCGCGGCGGCCAGTACAACTACGGCGACGCCGACGAGGCCAACAACAGCGCCGCCGCCGCCGTCGATCTCGGCAGTCTCGGCGCGTCCGCCACGGTCAGCGACATCGCGGTCAGCGTCTCGGCCGACACCGACTGGTACGCGATGCAGATCAACAGCGGCCGCTATCTCGACGTGCTCGTCGCCCCGGTCGGCGCCGCCTACGACGTCGGCAGCTCCTCCGGCTCGACCGCGCCCATCGACACCACGGCGCAGAGCGACCTGCTGTTCCGCGTCCGCGGCCCCGCGCCCGCCACGACCGTGCTCTACACCGTCAACGGCGCCGCGAGCGGCGCGGACGAGACGATCGAGAACATCCCGATCAGCACCACCGGCACTTACTACGTCGAGATCGCCGCCGCCACGTACGGCGCGATCCAGCGTTATCAGCTCCAGCTCGCCTCCGACACGACGGGCGACCCCTGCGGCCCCGACGGCGACGGCGACGGCTACGGCAACGAGTGCGACAACTGCCGCGACGTGTACAACCCCGACCAGGCTGACGGCGACATGGACGGCAGCGGCGACGCCTGCGACTCGCTGCTCACCTTCGCCGGCTGCCCGGAGCGCATCACTGTCTCCACCGAGGATCCCGCCGGCGCGCCGGTGAGCTGGTCGCCGCCGACGCCCGTCAACGGCTACGGCAGCGTCAACGTCACCAGCACGCATTCGCCCGGTGCGTTCTTCGCGCCCGGCACGACGATCGTCACGTATTGGGCGACCGATTCAACCGGTAAGACCGTTACCTGCACCTTCGAGGTCGCCGTCGAGTATACGGACGTGGCCGGCGTCAACGTTTCCGGCGGCGGAGGCGGCGGCTCCGCCGGCGGCGCTGCCTGCGGCCTGTTCGGACTGACCAGCTACTTCGCCGGGCTGGCCGCCTACGTCGGCGCGCTCCGCCTGCGCCGCGGCCGTGCCCGATCTGTCCGCCGCTTCTGAACCGCCCTATACTGCCGCGTGATGCAGCCGGAGCCCGCCGCGAACCCCTCATCCGCACAGCCCGATCCCCGCCGACGCGCGCCCCGCCGCCCGCTCGCGCTGCTCGCCCTGCTCCCGATACTGTTTGGCGGTGTCGGCGGTTGGTGGTTCTTCGGCCGCGGCTCCGCCGACGCCCACCACGTTGTGCTCATCGTCATCGACACCAGCCGCCGCGACTGCTACGGCTGCTACGGCGCCGCCCGCCCCGTCACGCCGCGGATCGACGCCTTCGCCGCCGACGCCGTCCGCTTCGACCAGGCCGTCGCCGCCTCCTGCTGGACGCTGCCCTCCGTCGCCTCGATCCTCACCGCCACCCACCCGGCGACGCACGGCGCCTTCGGCAAGGGGCTCGACCTGCGGCGTCTGCGCGCCGAAATCGTCTCCGGCGTCGAGGTCCTGCGCCGCGCCGGCTATCGCACGCAGGCCCTGGTCAACTGCGCCTTTCTCAGCGCACCCCTCGGACTCAACCGCGGCTTCGATCGCTACAACTACGTTCCGTCTTTCAACGACTGGGTCCGCCGCGCCGACGAGACCGTCAGCGAAGCGCTCAAGGCGGCCCGCCGTAACCGCCGCCACGATTCGTTTCTGCTCGTGCACCTCTTCGATCCGCACCTGGCCTACGATCCGCCCGCCGGCTACCACTCGCGCTACGTCGGCGGCTATCAGGGCATGCTCGCCAAGTGGAGCAGCGAGCAGATGCAGCTTTACACCGGCGACCTGATGCGCGGCTGCGTCCGTCCCGAGAAGCCCGAGATCGACTACCTCCGCGCCCTCTACGACGCCGAGATGGCCTTCGTCGACAATCAGGTCGGCCGCCTCCTCGACGGCCTGCGCGAGATGGGAATCTACGACCGCGCCACGATCATCCTCGTCGCCGACCACGGCGAAGAGTTCTTCGACCACGGCCGCTTCGAGCACGGCCACTCGATGTACGATGAGCTGATCCACGTGCCGCTGATCATCAAGCTGCCGGCGCGCATCCCGCGCGCCCGCCCGGTCGTCGAGGCGCAGGTGCGCCACATCGACCTCATGCCCACCGTGCTCGAGATCGCCGGCCTCGCGCCGCCCGACACTTTCGAGGGTGCGTCGCTGCTGCCGCTTCTCGCCGACCCGGCCGCACCGCAGATCGGCCGACCCGCGTTCAGCGAAGGCACTTTGTACGGCGTCGACAAAGTGTCCTGGCGCGCCGACGGCCACAAGCTGATCGTCGATTTCGCCGACGGCTCAGCCGAACTCTACGACCTTCGTGCCGATCCGCTCGAACGAACCAACATCGCCTCCGCGCAGGCCGAAACGGCCGCCCGTTTGCGAACTGAGCTGACCGCCCTGCGCGACCGCCTGTACGAGCGCGCCGCCTCGCTCTCCGCACCGCAGCCGGTGAACATGATGGAAGCCAAAGTCCACGCGCTGGACTCGCTCAAATCGCTGGGCTACGTCCGCGCCGAAGACGATACGGAGGGAGCCGAGTGACCGACGTGCTGAACGCCCGCGCCAGACTGTTTCCGTCCTTGCTTCTGTCCGCGCTGCTGCTTGCGCTCTCTGCCTGTAGC
>CAZNDQ010000335.1:0-4419 GCA_964571825.1 uncultured Planctomycetales bacterium
GGCTGGGGCGCCGCCGGTGTGCGGCTGCGGCGATCTGGACGGCAGTGGGGTGGTAGATTTGCTCGACTTTGCGAGCTTTGCGGGGTGTTTCGGGCTCACCGGGCCGGACGTGAACTGCCCGGCGGAGCCGTTTTTCTGTGCCGACCTGAACGGGTCGGGCGGGGTCGACCTTGTCGATTTCGCCTTGTTCCAGACGGCGTTCGGCGGGGCGCCGGTGGGCATGCCGCCGAACTGCCAGTAGGGCGGCGGTCGGCAGGGGCGTCGGGCAAGGCGAAAAAAATGAAGAAAAAAGTCAGGACCGGCCGGTTCGCTCGTACGTCTATATGTACGGAAGCGGGTTCGGTCGCCCGCCGGCGGCGACCGAGGAATTGCCGATGACCCCGCCGGAGCGGCGGGAAGACAATACGCAACCTCCTCCTATTCGCTCCTTACTTTCCTCTCCATCCGAGCCACCGGGTCGGTGAGCCTGAACAAGGCCCCCCGACCCGGGGCTTGCGCGCGCCGGGTCGGCGGCCAAGGGAGCGGCCGGTACGGTTCGAGACGCGAATGGGGGATCGGTGCGGAGACGCGGCTAATTGCGCGGCTTGCGAGATGGCTTGCCGTTGGGGAAGTCGATTGCGGTGACGTGGAGGAGATCGACAATCTTGGCGGTGGCATCGTCCTTCGCCACGACAACCGTGCGACCGGCCCCCAAGAGCATCATGTTCTCCGGGTGGCGAACTTCGAGGCGATTGCCGTCCGAGGTTTCGAGGACAAACGGCCGAAATGGCCGAGCGGTGAGAACTTCTCGCATTTGCTCAACGGTCATTTCAATCGTTCCCGCATATGACCTGATTCATCTTAGAATCGAGGCTGCCATTGCGTCAATACAGCCGATAATCGGGCGCGGCGCCGAGCCTACAATGCGCCGACGGAGCGTTGCCAGGCGATGGCTTTGGGCAGGCCGGAGGTCAACGGCGTCGTTGGTTCGTAGCCGAGGAGTTGTCGCGCCTTGGAGATGTCGGCGACGTAGCGCATTACTTCGCCCGGTCGCGCGGGCTCATAGCTGACCTGCGGCTCCTTGCCGAGGGCGAGCGAAACGATGTTGACCAGATCGAGCAGTGTGCTGCCGTGGCCGAAGGCGAGGTTAATCGTCTGGTTGTGCACGCGGCCGGCGGTCAGCGCGTCAATCCCCTTGATGACGCCCTGCACGCAGTCGTCGACGTAGGTGAAGTCGAGCACCTTTTCCTTGCCGAAGACGACGATCGGCTGATTCTTCGCAATGCGATCGATAAAGAGGGGGACGACGCGCTCCATGCGCTGCGCGTCGTTGTCGTAGCGGCCGTAGACGTTGGAGAAGCGGAAGACGAGATAGGGTAGGTTGTAGCACTCGGCGTAGGAGTAGATGAGGGCCTCGCCGGCGATCTTGCTGGCGGAGTAGGGGCTTTCGGCGACGACGAAATCGGCATGGGCCTCCTCGGTGACGTGGCGGAGGATGTCGCCGTAGACCTCGCGCGAGGAGCCGAAGACGATGGGCGTGCGGCTCTGGCGGCAGTAGTCAAGCACGGTGAAGACCATCTGGATGTTTTCCATGGCGCGGTCGGGGTGCTCAACGAGTTCGAAGACCTTGGCGTGGGCGGCGAGGTGGAGGACGACGTCGAACTTGTCCTTGCCACCGACGTCGGCCGGGCCGGCCTGGTTGAGGTCGACGAGGCGCGTCTCCAGCTTGTCGGTCCAGGTGTTGGGGCGGCGGTCGACGCCGACGACGCGGTCGCCGCGCGCGAGCAGGGCGAGGCCGACGTTCGTGCCGATCTGGCCGCTCGACCCGGTGATGAGCACGTTCATGCTGGTTCTCCCGCCGTCGCGGACGGCGCAGGACGCTGCGGCGGCGACGGTCATTTCGGTCGCTGGCCGGTCAGGCTCATTTCGATGAACTGGCAGAGCAGATGATATGCCAGTTGATGCACTTCCTGGATGCGGTCGCTGGTTCGCGCGGCGACGATGAGCACCTGGTCGCAGAGGGGCGCGAGCGCGCCGCCATCCGCGCCGGAGAAACCGATCACCGTGGCGTCGAGTTCTTTCGCCTTGCGCACGGCGCGGAGGACGTTCTCGGAGTTGCCCGAAGTGGACAGCGCCCAGACGACGTCGCCGGCGCGGACGAGGGCCTCGACCTGCCGCTCGAAGACGAGGTCGTAGCCGTAGTCGTTGCTGACGGCGGTGAGGATGGAGGTGTCGGTCGTGAGCGCGACGGCGGGCCAGCCGGGGCGGTCGCGGCGGAATCGTCCGACGATCTCGCCGGCGATGTGCTGCGCGTCGGCCGCGCTGCCGCCGTTGCCCAGTGCGTAGATGCGGTGGCCGCCGCGCAGGCAATCGACGAGCGTCGTGCCGATCGACTCCAGCAATTCGCCCTGTTCCGCGAGGGCATCGACCGCGCTGCGGTGCGCGTCGAGTGCCAGTTGCAGAAGTTGCTTCATGGTTGAGCGTCCGCTCCGCGAATGCGTTCGGCGAGCAGCGTCGTGCTGTAGCCGGGGACGAGGGGCAGCAGTTCGACGCGGCCGCCGGCCGCCTCGACGGCGTCGCGTCCGGCGATGCCTTTGCCGGCCCAGTCCTCGCCCTTGACCAGTACGTCGGGGCGAAGGCGGCGGATCAATGCTTCGGGTGTCGGTTCGTCGAAAACGACGACGTAATCGACGTCGGCCAGCGCCGCGAGCATTCGCGCTCGTTCGTTCTGGTTGAAGTAGGGACGGTTGTCGCCCTTGTTCAGGGAGCGCACCGACCTGTCACTGTTGAGCGCGACGACGAGCACCTCGCCGAAGGCGCGGCATCGCGCGAGGTAATCGACGTGGCCGGGGTGCAGCAGGTCGAAGCAGCCGTTGGTAAAGACGATCTTCTGGCCGCGATCGCGGCGGAGCGTGATTTCCGCGGCGAGTTCGTCGGGAGTGCGGAGCTTGCCGATGCGGGCGTGATGATCGAGACGCAGGTCAGCGACGATTTCTTCGGCGAGGATGGGGACGCAGCCAAACTTCTCGACCTCGAGTCCGCCGGCGACGTTGGCGAGGCGGGCGGCCTCGGCGAGGTCGGCGCCGGCGGCAACGGCCGCGGCGAGCATCGCCAGCACGGCGTCACCCGCGCCCGTGTTATCGTAGACGGTCCGCACCTTGGTCGGGACGTGGAGCGGCTCGGCGCCGGCGCGGGCGAGGATCGAGCCATCGCGGTCGAGGGTGACGAGGATGGCGTTCATGTCAAGTTGTTCGCTGAACTCGCGGGCGGCGCGGCCGATCTCATCGAGGGAGTCCATCGCCCGTCCGGCGAGCAGGCGGAACTCGTTGCGGTTGGGCGTGATGACGGTGACGCCGCGATAGCGCTCGTAGCTGGAGATGAGCGCTGGGTCGGCGAGGACGGGTTTCCTGGCAGCGCGGCATTCGGCGATGATCCGCGGCGCGCACAGGTCGCTGATGACGCCCTTGGCGTAGTCCTGCAGGCAGACGAGCGCGTGGTCGGGCAGATTGCGCCGGAGAAAGTCGATGAGACGGTCGCAGGTCCGCTCGTCGAGGCCGTCGCGTTTTTCCTCGTCGATGCGGATGAGTTGCTGGCGATGGCGGTGCTGGGCGAGGCCGACCACGCGGGTCTTGGTGGTGGTCGGGCGGTCGGCGACGGTGAGCAGTCCGTCGACATTGGCGCCCATGTGGCGGAGGGCGTCGACGAGTGAGCGTCCGGCGGGGTCGTCGCCGATGACACCGCAGCAGGTCACCGAGGCGCCAAGGGCGACAAGATTGGCGGCGACCGAGCCGCTGCCGCCGGCGCGTTCCTCGCGTTCGACGATGCGGAGGACGGGAACCGGGGCCTCGGGTGAAACGCGTTCGGCATCGCCGTAGACGTAGCGGTCGAGCATCCAATCGCCGACGACGAGGACGCGCTGTCCCGCGATTGCTTCGACGCGCTGAATGAGATCGAGGACCATCAGGCCGTTTCCCGAATATCCCGCAGATACAGTTATATACTCGTCATGAGCGATGGCCGGATGGCCGCGGTCGCCCTTTTTCGACCGCCGGCGAGGGTTAAGTGAGGATCGGGCCGGCCGGAGCGGCAGGCGTTGCGGGCACACGACGCGATAGTGGTTTTATAGATGGTGCTGCGCAGTGTCAACGCACGGCGCGCGGCGGCCGGGGAGCGGATCATGACGGGTTGTTCAGGTATGCGGACGGGGCATGTGGGAGTGGTGGCGGCTGGTTTGGCGGGGCTGATCGTGCTCGTGGCATTGGCCGGGGCCAGTGCAGGTGAGGGCGAGCGGGGCGAGCCACCTGCAACTCCCGCCGCCAGTCAGCAGGTGGATAGCGGCGGTGAGGAGGCAGAGGCGAATGACGGCGATTGGCCGGCCGCCCCCCCTGTGGTCGGACCAGCCGGGGTTGCCGTCGGGCGCTCCACGGCGCTCGAGGCGAA
>CAZNDQ010000335.1:4429-5036 GCA_964571825.1 uncultured Planctomycetales bacterium
GAGTTGGAGCGAATCGTCTCCGAGTTGGCGCGGCACATCGGCGGGCCGACGCGGGACCTGACGGTGCGGCCGGATACGAGTATCGATGCACGCATGGATCGGATCGAGCGGGAGATTCGGAACCTTGAGAGCCGGATCGCACGAGTGGAGCGGCAATTCCTGAACCTCGAACGGACGATCGACCGGGTTGAACGGCGGCGCTAGCAGCGTCCGATGATGCGGGCGGCAGGGTAAAGGTCGGCGCGCGGCGCATCGTCTGATTGGCGGTCATCGACGGGGCTCCGTAGAATTCCGCTTCTCTTGCGACCGGGAGTTGTCCTGATGATTGAATCGATTGTAGAGGATACGCAGCCGGGTCGAGCGTCGAATCGCATGAATGCAGGCAGCGTGCCGAAGACGATCGTCTGGGTCGGAGACCTCGACGGGTATGTCGAGATGATCGACCAGACGCTGTTGCCGGGTGAACTGCGCCTGATCGCGTGCCGGGACGTGGAGACGCTGCGCGAGGCGATCGTCTCGCTAAGGGTGCGGGGGGCGCCGGCAATCGGGATTGCGGCGGCGATGGGGCTGGTGAAAGGCCTGCTGGCCACGATGCGGGCGGACCTGC
>CAZNDQ010000336.1:0-3097 GCA_964571825.1 uncultured Planctomycetales bacterium
GAGCCGTCGCCGCCGCCGATGCCGTTGGCAATGTCGGTGCCGAAGCCAAGGGTCCGACCACCGAGAATCGGGTCATAGGAGTCCGCCGTGTATGCGCCGAGGCCGACTCCGATGCGGGCGTAGGATTGGATGCCGGCGATCAACGGAGCGTTGTCGCCGGACCACGTGAGCGGGAGCGAGTCGCCCCCACCAAGCACGGAGCCGGGATTGCTATTCGTAACTCCTTGATGGGGAAGACCGGAGTGATTCCAACCCCAGCCGCCGCTGTAGCTCACGTCGCAGGGCTGCGGGGCGTCGTACGCGGGAGCGGAGATGTTCTGTAGGCTGGGCGGCGCGCCGAAATTCTTATGCCCGGAATAGGCGCGATAGGCGCCGGTATTCCCCTCCGGATTGACGTCGTCGAGAAAGTAACCTTTGGCCTTGGCTTCGGGACTGACCATGTCGTAGACGACTTGCGAGACGCCCTGGTGGTCGCCCTGCGAAGCAACGACGGCGAGTTCGATCCGGATGAAGGGGTTGGCCACCGGGTCGATGCTGAGGTTCACGCCCACTCCACTGTTGACTCGCGTGCCAATACCTCCCCCGGGAGTCGGCTGCCACGAGACGTTCGCCACGACGCCGATCGTCGCGGCGAAGGCGGGTCCGGCGAGCGCAGCGGCAACGACGACCGTCAGCGCTGCCCATGGCAAAGCGTTGGTGCGCATGTGGTGCTCCTTCCTGTCTGTGACCGGTCGGGACGCGCAGGCCCCGGGGCATTGAGCGCGGACGAAACGCCCGAGCAAACAAACTCTCAGGAAGGGTCAGCGGGGATGGGGCATTTGATTGGCGCTTCTCTCGCTCTCACTCATCCCATTGGCCCTTCGCGCCGGGTCCGAATGGTGGGGCGGGACTCCCAGATCCGCGCCGATGGACCGCAGCGCCACTTGAACGCCACGATGCTACCGGATGGGGCAACCCATTTCAAGCAAAACCCGCGAGTTTTCGGACGGATTTCGCGCAGTCCTAACACAGAGACTCAGCCGTGCGGCGCGCGTGACGGAGTGCCTGGCGGATGGTTTCGAGCGCCGGTGCCGCGAGGAGGCCGAGTTGGGCCAGCGTGACGGTGCGCACGCTTTGGTCGATGGCGGCGAGAAGCGTCGGGGTGAGTGTCGCAGGGGTGCGAAGAATCTGGGGCGCACACGGGAGTTCGATCTCGACACCAGTGGGGTCGGTACAGCATCGCCGGCCGCGCGCGACGGCTACGCTGACCGCGTCGGGTTCCGGCGTCTCGACGCGGACGAGGACACGGTCGGGGCCTGGCAGGGGGTCGGCAGCATTCGACGCCGGAAACAGGCCGGGCTGCGCCGGGTCGGCGGCCGAGGGCGCGGCATCCACGGCTTGCCCGGTCGCCGGGGGCTCCTGTAGCGCACGGCCGACCAACGAGCGTTCGTCGACGACCAGCGGCGCGGCCGCTTCGCGCGCGAGGCGGGCGATGAGCGCGGCCGCCTGTTGCTCGCGCCAGTCGTGGAATCGGCGCAAGAGCGGGTGCGCGGCAAGTAGCGCGGGGAGCGAATCGGCGACGGGCTGCGCGGCGGCGAGGAAGCGGTCGAGGCTCTCGCGCGCGTGGCGGGCGACGAGTTCCACCTCGACATCGTCGGCACGGGCACGCTGCAGGCACGATTCGCAGAAGCAGAGGTTGAGGAGAAACCGCTCCGCCGGCCCGGGCTCGACGCCGAGGAGGAGGCCGTCGGTCGCTTCCGCGGGTGGGCGGAACGCGGGCCAGACGATCTCGAGGGCGTCAAGCGCGTGGGCGGCCGAGAGATCGGCGATGAGGGCGGCGAGGTATTCAGCGACGTCGGGGTTGAGCGGGCAGAGACGTTCGTCGTCGTGCCGGCCGAACACGTCCTTCGTCACCATCTCCGGGTGACGGCGCGCGGCCAGTGGATGAAACGTGCCGGAGAGGCGGACGCGGAGGGCAAGATTGCGCGCGGCGCAGGCGGCCGTCAGCCGTGCGAAGGGATCGCGCGAGCGCATTTCGTGAGAGATGATCGGCTTGAGTCGCGTGACCTCGTAGCGGCGGGGGTCGGGGTGGAACCACAGGCCGCCGGTGGCGCGATAGGTCCGCGGCGCATCCGCCGCGCGGGCACGGAGCATGAGCAGCGGCGGCGGGTCGAGGGGAATCGTGATGCCCGAGGCGCCGAGCGAGCCCTGGACGAGGTCGAGCGCGTCATCAATGCCGGTGTCTTCGACGTCCCAGGGGAAAGCAAGGAGATGGGCGCGAAACGGGGGCACGAGGAGACTCCGCTACGATGCGGAAGACGATAGCCGTTCGGACGCAGGAGGCCAAGCCGCAGGCACATCACAGTGCGGCCGTCCGCTCCACGGTCTGCGGTCCGGGCTGGCTTCCCCGTGCCGGAATGCCGAGGCGTTCGGCGTGATTTCGGCGTGCCCCGCGGGCCGTGATCCCACCGGTGGCTATGCGTCTAGGTACAGATTGAACTCGTACGGATGCGGCCGCGCGGCGATCTGGGCGGCTTCGACGCTCTGCTTGAGGTCAATCCAGGCGTCGAGAAGGTCTTCGGTGAAGACGCCGCCGAGGAGGAGGAATTGGCGGTCGTCGCGCAGGGCCTGCATTGCGCCCTCGACGGAGGTGGGGATCGGCGCGACGCGTGCGCGGAGGTCGGGCGCGGCGTGGGCCATGTCGACATCGTATGGTCCCATGTGGTGTCTGGCGGGGTCGATCTTCTTGCGGATGCCATCAATGCCGGCCATGAGCATGGCGGCGAGGGTGAGGTAGATATTGCCGGTGAAATCGGGGGGGCGGTACTCGATGCGTTTCTCGTGCGGCTGGGTGGCGTACTTGGGGATGCGCACGGCAGCGGAGCGATTGCCGAGGGAGTAGAAGAGATTGACGGGCGCTTCGTAGCCGGGGACGAGACGTTTGAAGGAGTTGGTGGAGGGGTTGGTGAGTCCGGTGAGGGCCCGGCCGTGGGTGAGCAGGCCGCAGGTGTAGTGCACGCCGAGTTCGCTGAGGCGGGCGTAGGGGGCGCGCTCGTCGTAAAAGAGCGGCGTCTCGCCGCGATCGAGCTTCTGGTGGACGTGCATGCCGTTGCCGGCC
>CAZNDQ010000336.1:3107-5032 GCA_964571825.1 uncultured Planctomycetales bacterium
GCCGGCCTCGCCGTAGAGGGGCTTGGGCATGAAGGTGGTGATCTTGTCACGGCGACGGGCGACGTTCTTGACGACGTACTTGAGCAGCATGGCGCGGTCGGCCATGCGCGTGAGGGTGTCCATGGCGACTTCGATTTCGCACTGGCCGGCGGCGCCGACTTCGTGGTGATGGTAGCGGCAGGGGACGCCGAGGCGCTCGAGTTCCTCGACGATCTCAGTGCGCAGGTTGTGCGTTTGGTCGAGGGGCGGGCAGCGGAGGTAGCCGCGCTGCGCGGGGATGGGGTAGCTGCGGCCGGCGTCGACGGCCGTGTCGGCGGCGATGGTGACGCCGAAGTCGTAGGGGTCGCTGCGGAGGTGGACGCGGTCGAAGACGTTGAACTCGAACTCGGGGCCGAAGAGCGGGCGGTCGGCGATGCCGGTCTCGCGGAGCCAGGCCTCGGCCTGGCGGGCGACGCGGCGCGGGTCGCGGGAGTAGGGTTCGCGCGTGTCGGCTGTGACGGTGTCGCAGAGAAAGCTGAGCGTCGGGCGCTCGAAGAAGGGGTCGAGGAAGGCCGAGCGCGGGTCGGGGATGGCGGCGAGGTCGCCGGCTTCGAGGGTGCTGAAGCCGGAGACGCTGGAGCCGTCGTAGCCGACGCCGTCGTCGACGAAGGCGGCGTTGAACTCGCGCGCGGGGATGGAGAGGTGAAGCCATTCACCGGCGAGGCCGACGATTTTCAGGTCGACGAGGGCGACTTTTTCAGTGCGGATCCAGGCGAGGGCGTCTTTGGCGTTGTCGAACATGGCGGACACTCCGCAGCCGCGGTCACTTGCGGACGCTGCGGCTGAAATCGATGACTTCGGGCAGTCCCCCCTGATAGACGAGGTAGCCGTCGGGCGGCTCGCGTTCGGTGATTTCGCCGGCGATGGGCGTCAGCATGATGCGCTGGACTTCGGCGAGGTCGTCGGTCTGGCCGAGGGCCCAGCCGAGTTTAACGAAGGCGACCTCGGGGAGCATGTTCCCGGCCGGTACGACGCCGAGGTTCATGATCTCTCGGCCGGTCTCGTAGACGTACATCTGGACAAAGCCCCAGATCGTCTGGACGGTCATGTACATGGCGACGCCGGCGCGGTACGCCCGTTCGAGCGCGGGGTAGAGGGCCTTGTTGACGTGGCCGAGGCCTGTGCCGGCGATGACGATGCCGCGGTAGCCGCGGTCGACGAGCATGTCGATGATGTCGGGCTTCATGCCGGGGTAGTAGTAGACGATGGTGACGGCGTCGTTGTAGACGGCATTGAGGCGGAGGCCGGCGCGGCGGTCAGGGCTGCGCGGGTGCCAATCACTGAGAAGTGGGCGAACACCGTTGCGGTCGATGATGGCGAGCGGGCGCTCGCCGATCGTGCGGAAGGTGCTGCGGTAGGAGGAGTGCATCTTGCGGACGCGGGTGCCGCGGTGGAGCAGGCCGTATTCGTCGGAGGTGGGGCCGAACATGCAGACCATGACCTCGGCGATGGGGCCGTGAGCGGCGGCGTTGGCGGCGTGGATGAGGTTGCGTGCGGCGTCGCTGCTGGGGCGGTCGCTGGAGCGCTGGGAGCCGACCATGACGATCGGCACGGGCGGATTCTGCAACATGAAGGAGAGGGCGGTGGCGGTGTGGTGCATGGTGTCGGTGCCGTGGCCGATGACGATGCCGTCGACGCCTTTTTCGATCTCGGCGGCGCAGGCCTGGGCGACGCCGATCCACTCGCGCGCGGTCATGTTCTCGCTGAAGAGAGCGTAAAGCTTCTCGGTCTGGAGATTGCAGATGTCGGCGAGTTCGGGGACGGAGCCGTAAAGTTCGCCGGGCGAGAAGGCAGGGATGACAGCGCCGGTGCGGTAGTCGAGGCGCGAGGCGATCGTGCCGCCGGTGCCGAAGAGCTTGACATTTTTCTTCTGCGGGTCGGTGGGG
>CAZNDQ010000337.1:0-638 GCA_964571825.1 uncultured Planctomycetales bacterium
CCCCGGCGCCGCCTCCACCGTCGCCGCCCGGCTCGACAAACAGCAGCTCCACGACGTCGCCGGCACCGTCGCCGGCGACGACACGATCCTCGCCGTCGTCCGCAGCCGCACCGCCCAGGGCCGGCTGCTCGCCACGCTCACCCATCTGCACCCGCCGCGACGATAATCGCCGTGGGCGGCCTGGGTCCCGTTTCTTCGGTCGTCTCCTGGTTCCGGTTTTTCGCGCAGGCGTGAGGGGCACGCATGAACAAGACAGTCGTACTCGCATTCTCCGGCGGACTCGACACATCGTGGTGCGCCCTGCGCCTCCGCGAACACGGCCTCGCCGTCCACGCCCTCACCGTCAACACCGGCGGCTTCGACGACCGCGAACTCGCCATCATCGAGACTCGAGCACGCCAGGCCGGCGCCGCCGACTTCCGCGCCCTCGACGCCCGCGCCGAACTCTTCGACGACTACATCCGCTTCCTCATCTTCGGCAACGTCCTCCGCGGCGAAACCTACCCCCTCTGCGTCTCCGTCGAGCGCGTCGCCCAGGCCCGCGCCTGCGCCCGCTACGCTCGCCACATCGGCGACGCCGCCCTCGCCCACGGCTCCACCGGCGCCGGCAACGACCAGGTCCGCTTCGACACCGCCTT
>CAZNDQ010000337.1:648-5018 GCA_964571825.1 uncultured Planctomycetales bacterium
ATGTCCGAGATCTTTCCCACGCGCATCCGCGGGCGCGCCATGTCCATCGCCACCGTCACCCTCTGGGCGGCCTGCTTCCTCGGCTCCCAGACCTTCCCCATGCGCATCGATGCCGCGGGCGGCGCCACCGCCTTCCGCGTCTATGCCCCCGGCCTCGCCGTGCTGGCACCGGTCCGCGAGCAGTCAGTCTCACGCGAACAGGAGACCGCCGACCTCGCCCGCGCCGGCATCCACATCCCGCCCGGCACGACGCAATATTCCGTCAACCGCGGACTCTGGGGCGCCACCATCGGCGGCGGCCCCACCCACCGCAGCGACGGCGAACTGCCCGAGGATGCATACGTCCTCACCGCCCCGATGTCGCGCTGGCCGCTCGATGCCGAAGTGCTGACCCTCCGCTTCGACCGCGGCATCCCGACCGCCCTCAACGGCGAAGCCATGCCGCCCGTCGCCCTCATCGAAGCGCTCAACGAGCGCGGCGGGCGCCACGGCGTCGGCCGCGGCGTCCACGTCGGCGACACCATCCTCGGCATCAAGGGCCGCGTCGCCTTCGAAGCCCCCGCCGCCGCCATCCTCATCGCCGCTCACCGCGAGTTGGAGAAGCTCGTCCTCTCGCGCCAGCAACTCACCTGGAAGCGCACCCTCGCCGACCTCTACGGCGCCATGCTCCACGAAGCCCGCTTCTTCGACCCGCTCCTGCGTGACATCGAGGCGTTCCTCGCCTCATCGCAGCAGCGCGTCACCGGCGAGGTCCGCGTCCGCCTGCGGCAGGGGAGTGCCACCGTCCTCGGCGCCACCAGCCCCCATTCGCTGCTCGGCGCCGCCGGCACAAAGTACGGCGAAGAAAGCGCCCTCTGGACCGCGGCCGAGGCCGCCGCTTTCAGCAAACTCTACGGAATGCAGGACTTTCTGATCGCGGCTGCGGCCGCCGGGGAGGATGCCGATGCGCCTGCGCATTGACAAGATCGCGTCGTCAACCCGCAACGTTCCCCTTCGCCACGACGTCCGGCTCAGCACCGACATCGTCGCCCGCGAGGGCTACGTCGTCGCCGGCCGCATCCGCGGCGAGAAGTCGACCTACAACACGCTCGAAGACCCGCACGGCCGCATGGCCCCGCTGCACGACGGCGACATCATCGCCGGCGTCCTCGGGCGCCGCGACGCTCTCCGCGGTTACTCCGGCGTCATCCCCGAGGCCATCGCCCCCGGCGACGTCCTCCAGGTGCTCAACCTCGGCGGGGTCATCGGCCGCTGCACCTCCGTCAACACCGACCTCGGCCGGCCCTTCGACGTCGAGATCCTCGGCAGCGTCCTCGTATTCCCCGAGTTCGAAGACCGCCGCGGCGTCCCCGCCCACATCGGCATGAACGCCATCCACGCCGACGGCCGCGCCGCGCCGCGCGTCCCCGTCATCTACATCGCCGGAACCTGCATGAACGCCGGCAAGACCACCGTCGCCTGCCAGCTCGTCCGCCAGCTCGCCCGTGCCGGCCGCACCGTCGGCGCCTGCAAGATGACCGGCGTCTCCCTCCGCCGCGATACGCTGCTGATGAGCGACTACGGCGCACAGACCTCCGTCTCCTTCAACGACGCCGGCGCCGTCGCCACCACGGCCCACAACGCCGTCCCCGTCGCCCGCACCCTCGTCGCCTACCTCGCCCAGGCCGGCGTCGACGTCATCGTCGCCGAACTCGGCGACGGCCTCTTCGGCGAATACGGCGTCGCCGAAATCCTCGCCGACCCCGAACTCAAGGCCCTCGCCGACGTGCTCGTCCTCTGCGCCAATGATCCCGTCGGCGCCTGGGGTGCCCAGCGACTGCTCACCGAGCAGTTCGGCCTCGACATCGCCGTCGTCTGCGGACCCGCCACCGACAACGACGTCGGCGTCCGCTTCATCCAAAAGAAACTCGGCCTGGCTGCGCTCAACGCGCGGACCCACGGCCGCGAACTGGGCGAATTCATTGCCGGGCGCCTGGCGCCGCAGCCGGCCGGATGCGTGGCATGACGGACGCAATCAATGTCGCGATCCTCGGCGGCGCCGGCTACGGCGCGGGAGAACTCCTGCGCCTGCTCACCGCGCACCCGGCCGCGCGCGTCGTCTGCGTTGTCTCCGGGTCCGCCCCCGGCCGGACCGTCGCCGACGTTCATCCCCACCTGCGCGCGTTCTACGACCTGCACCTGAGCACCGCGTTGGAAATCGACGCGCTTCGCAGCGGTGGGGGGGCGGTCGTGCTCTTCGCCGCCCTCCCGCACGGCTCCAGCGCCGCCGCGATCCAGTCGGCCCTCGATTCGCTCGACCGCGCCGGACTCGCCGACCGCGCCCGCATCATCGACCTCTCCGGTGACCTGCGCCTCGCCGATCACGACCTTCACCGCGCGCACTACCCCGAGTCCCCGCTCGCCCCCGACCTGCGCCGCCGATTCGTCTACGGCATGCCCGAACTCGCCCGCGCGCAGATTACCGCCGCGCGCTGCGTGGCGAACCCGGGGTGTCTGGCGAGCGCCGCCATTCTCGCCCTCGCGCCGCTCGCCCGCGCCGGGCTCTCCGGCCCCGTCGCCATCGACGCCAACACCGGCTCCTCCGGCTCCGGCCGGCAGCTCAAGGACATCACGCATCACCCCACGCGACACGCCGACTTCCGCGCCTACAAAGCCCTCGCCCACCAGCACGAGCCCGAAGTCCTCGCCGCACTCGGCGACCCCTGCGGCCGGCGCATCGCCGCCAGCTTCGTCGCCCACAGCATGGACACCGCCCGCGGAATCTTCGTCACCGCTCACGCCACGCTCGCCGAGCCCGCGGAAACGACCGCCTTGCGCAAATCCTACGAAACCTTCTACGCCGACAGCCCCTTCGTCCGCGTCCGCGAAGACTCCCCCGCGCTCCAGAACGTCGTCGGCTCCAACTTCTGCGATGTCAGCGTGACGTGCCGCGGTCGGCAGGTCGTCGCCATGGCCGCCCTCGACAACCTCGTCAAAGGCATGGCCGGCACCGCCATCCAGAACATGAACCTCATGTGCGGACTGCCGGAGACGACCGGTCTCTGGCAGCCCGCCCTGCGCCCGATTTAGGAGTACACCGACAAATGCCGGCTCTCGTCGAAACCTACGCTCAGTTCCCCTTTTCGCTCGTCGACGGCCGCGGCGCCCGCGTGCACGACGCCGACGGCCGCGAATACTGGGACCTCTACGGCGGCCACGCGGTCACCCTCCTCGGCCACGCCCACCCCGGCGTTACCCGCGCCATCGCCGAGCAGGCCGGCCGACTCACCTTCTACTCCAACGTCGCCCCCCTCGAGGTCCGCACCCGCGCCGCCGAGCGCCTCTGCGCCTTCGTTCCTCACGGCCTCGACCACGTCTTCTTCTGCAACAGCGGCTCCGAGGCCAACGAGAACGCCCTCAAACTCGCCGTGCAGCAGACCGGGCGCCGGCGCCTCGCCGCCCTCGACTCCGCCTTCCACGGCCGCACCGTCCTCGCCCTCGCCGCCACCGACGGCGACAAGCTCCGCGCGCCCTTTGCCGACCTCCTCTGCCCGACCCTGCGCCTCACGCCCAACCGCATCGACGACGTGCAGAAAATCGACGACTCCATCGCCGCCGTTATCGTCGAACCGATTCAAAGCATGGCCGGCGTCGTCGAGCTGACCGCCGACTTCCTCCGCGCACTCCGTCGCCGCTGCGACAAGGTCGGCGCCCTGCTCATTTACGACGAGGTCCAGACCGGCATGGGCCGCCTCGGCCGGCCGCTCGCCGCCGGCGAGTTCGACGTGACCCCCGACATGACCACGCTCGCCAAGGGCATCGCCAACGGCGTCCCCATGGGCGCCCTGCTGATGTCGCCGCGCGTCGCCGAACGCGTCAAGCAGAACGACCTCGGCAGCACCTTCGGCGGCGGACCGGTCCCCTGCGCCGCCATGCTCGCCGTCCTCGACACCATCGAACGGGAAGGACTGATGGCCCACGCCGCCCGCTTCGGCGAAGTCGCCGGCAAGCATCTCCGCGTCGGCGCCGTGCAAAACGTCCTCGGCCGCGGCTGCCTCCTCGGCCTGCGCCTCGCCGTGCCCGCCGAGCGCATCCGCAACGCCCTCTTTGCCCACGGGTTTCTCACCGCCACCAGCGGCGACCCCTTCGTCCTGCGCCTCCTGCCCCCCATCAACACGCCGCTCGAGGCGATCGAAGAGCTGGCCGCCGCCCTGACCGAAATCGGCGAGGGAGACTGATACCATGCGCCACTGGCTCACCATGCTCGACCACGAACCCGCCGTCCTCGCCGAACTCGTTCAGGACGCGCGCGAACTGAAGGACGGCCGCGGTGCCGCCGCCGCCGAAGCCCTCCGCGGCCGCATCCTCGTCATGCTCTTCCTTAACCCCTC
>CAZNDQ010000338.1:0-4983 GCA_964571825.1 uncultured Planctomycetales bacterium
CTCGAGCTGATCGATCCGCTCATTCAGCTTCTTGTACGAGTCGCACTGGAACTTGAAGTACTTCGCCATCCCTTCGCTCGTCCGGTCCGTCGGATTGGCGAGCATCCCGTCCAGCGCCGCCGCGAACACCGCCAGATAGTCCTCCTGCACCTGCGACAGGATGAACATCCCCATCAGCTTCTGCCCGAGCACGTCGTGCCGCGATGCCGACTCCGGGTATTGCTTCAGGAACTCATCCGCCAGCCGCACCTGCTCCGTCCGCCGCTGAATCAGCAACTCCCGATACTGCTGCGGCGGCGTGTTCCAGCTCCGCTCCGGGTCGTTGTCGAGTTCAGCGATCCGCGCCAGCAGATTCGCTTCGTCCGCCGATCCCGCAGCCGCTGCCTGCCCCGCCGCGCCCGGCGCCTGCGCCAGCGCCACGCCCGGCACACTCAGGGCCCAGGTCAATGCCGCACAAATCAGGCTCGATTTCACGCGATACCCCATTGCTTGCATCCTCGATCCTCTGTGATGGCTGATCTCCGTCCGCCGCCCGCGGTCGCCCCGTGCAACCCCTATTATAGCCGGAACTCCCGCGCCCGTTCCGCACAAAGCCGCTTCACGCGCGACGGCTCAACCGTCACCCCCAGTCCCGCGCCCGACAGCGCCCGTCCCCGCCCGCCGAACCCGAACCGCACCGGCCGATCCGTCACATCCTCGCGCAGCAGCAAAGGCCCGTAACTCCCCTCCGCCTGCCGGATCCCGGGCACAACCTCCAACAGCCGCCGCCCCGCCGCCGAAAGCACGCTCGTCTCCCCCACCAAACACCCCAGCGTCACCTCCAGGCCCCGCCGCCGCGCAAAACTCGCCAGTTTCATCGTCGGCAACAGCCCGCCGTTCTTGGCCACCCGCAGATTGAACCACCGCACGCCCTCGACCCCCACCAGACGCCGAGCATCGCTCTCCGTAATCAGCGATTCGTCCGGCATCACCGCGACGCCCGACCGCCGATGGAACTCCGGCAACTGCTCGTCCGCCCCCCGCGCCAACGGCTGTTCCACACACACGATCGGCACGTCCCGCACCGCCCCCATCACCTCCGTCGCCCTCGCCAGCGTCCACCCGCCGTTGGCGTCGAGCCGCAGCGTCCGCGTCCGCCCCAGCCCTCGCCCAAGAACTTCCGCCACGCCGCGTATCCGCGTCACGTCGTCGTCAAAACCCACCTTCAGCTTGAAGTCCGTCAGCCCGCACATTCGCCCCAGCGCCGCCGTCCGCCGCACCTTCCCCGCATCGGCCGACGCCAGCACGCACGCATAGCGGATGTTCGGCAGACTGCCCGGCGTGCCCAGGCCCGGCAGCCCGCTCCAACCTGCCAGTTCGCTCATCGGCCGGCGAAATGCCCGCGAGTACGCATCCAGCAACGCCAGTTCCAGCCCGGCCCGCGCGCCCGCCGCCACGCGCCCGCCCTGGTCGTACAACGGCAGCGCGTCGATCCGCTCCAGCGCCTCCGGAAACGACTCCGGCCGGCAATCGACCAGCGCGGGCACAAACTCCTGCTCGATCGTCTCCATCACCAGGAATTCGTTTTCCCCCGTCAGGTACTCGCGCACCAGCGTTTCGCCGAACCCCACCGTCCCGTCCGCCAGCTCCACTCGCATGACAATCGGGTCGGCGTGCGCCCGCGACGCCGCCGCGTGCGTCACGCGCGACCGCAGCGGGATCGACAACGGGTACGCCGTGATGCTGACAATCTGGGTCAGGGGCATAGGGGAATGATACCGCAGGCCGCGGGACAGATTGCGCCAACCCATCATAGCGCCCGCCGCGCCACCGGAAAAGTGCCCCCACGGCGCGCCGCTTCCACCACGCGCGCACACCGTGGTTGATCGCTCGCCCGATGTGACGACAATGCGCTGCATGAAGCAGCACGCCTCACGAAAGCGGAAACCGCGAGTTTCTCAGCCGCCGCGCGCATCCAACGAATCTACTCCGCCCCGAGAATCCGCCACCGCACCGATCATCATTGCCGTTGTGGTCATCGCCGTCGCCGCGCTGCTCGTCTACGCCCTCCGCCCTCACACCGACAAATCCCCTCCGCAGTCCTCCGCTTCCGCCCCGCCGCGGTCGCCGGATACTGCACCACTCACGCCCCCCGCCGCCGCCAACTCGCCGCCGCGTTCTGCCCCGCCCGGCGCCGCGCCGGTCCCGCCCACCGGCCCATCGCCGCACCCCCTGTCCGTCTCTCCCGCCGAGGTCGTCGAGGCGCTTCGACTCCAGCTTGCCCGCAAAACCCGCCTCGCCCAGTCCGACGCGGAAAACGCGCCCGGCACCGACTGGCTCGCCGCCCGCCCGCTGCCGACCCACGAGGCTGAGCTGCTCGCCCGTCGAATCCCCGACGATGCTCACGCCTACGCCCTCGCGCTGCGCGCCATCGCCGGCCGCCGCTTCAACGAGGCCCGCGCCTTCATCGACCGCTGGCTCGCCGAGAATCCGCAGCCCACGCCCGAGCAGCAGGCCGTCATGGCCGTCGCCCGCGCCGACGCCGACTACTACGAGGGCGACTTTTCCGCCGCCGCGGACCGCTATCGCCAGGCCATCAACCTCGGCGATCAGCAACCCGAAGTTCGCTACGCCCTCGCCTGCGCCCTGATGCGCATCCGCGACCCCGCCGCGCACGCGAACCACCTCGACGAGGCCATCGCCATCCTCGACGAACTTCTTGTTGGCGCCTGGGCCCGCGACCGCGCCCCCGAAGGCTGGGCCGACGCGAACGAGGCGCTCGGCATCGCCTGGTGGAGCGTTTCGCACGGCGACCGCCGCGAGAATCGCCTGCGCGCCATCGAGTGCTTCGAGGCCGCTGCCGCCGCCCGCCCCGTTTCCGCTTTCCCCGCCGAATGGGCCAAGCTGCAGAACAACCTCGGGGCGGCCTGGGCCCAACTGGAAGGCCCCGACCGCGACGCCTGCCTCCGCAAGAGCATTGAGGCCTACAACAAAGCGGCCGTGGTCATCGACGCCGCCGACGCTCCCCAACTCTGGCTTACCCTTCAGCACAACAAGGCCCGCGCCCTGGCCGCGCTCACCGGCCCGGACCGCGACCAGAATCTCCAACAGGCGATCGACGCCCTCGAATCCGGCCTTGGTGTGGACCCGGCCGTCGTGTCCGCCTACGTCTACGCCGCTGCGCAGAGCACCCTCGGCAAGTACCTCTCCCAGTTGACCGTTGGCAATCGCGCTCTGCACCTCCGCCGTGCCGTCCAGGTACACGAAGAAGCGCTGGCCCGCTTCGACCGCGCCGCCCACCCCTACGACTGGGCCATGACGCAGAACAACCTCGGCATCGTCTATCTCTCGCTCACCGAAGGCGACCGCGCCGCCCACCTCGCCGCCGCCATCCGTTGCCTCTCGGCTGCACTCGAGGTCTTCAATCGGGAACGCTACCCGGCCGAGTGGGCGAGCGCTCAGGTCAATCTCGCCAACGCCTGGCATACCCGTCCTGATGGGTCGCGCGCCGAAAATCTACACCACGCCATCGAACACTACTCCGCCGCGCTCGAAGTCTTCACCGCCGAGGCCGACCCCACGCATCATGCACAAATCACCATGCTGCGCGATCGCGCACAATCCGATCTCGCCGCCGCGGATTCCGCAAACCGCTAGCCGGCAGGCTCGCAGTCGTGTGGGAACTCACTCCGTAACCAATGTCCCCACAACGATTTATGTGCAATGCTGCGCGGCGCGTGGCGTGCGCTCGCCTGAGTCCCGAGATTCCCCGCAGATTTCCGCGATTGTGAGTGGATTTCGGCTTGCCTTGTAAGCCAGTCTAATGTATAAGGTTAGAGAGTTCCTGTCAGAGTCAGGGGGTGAATGCTCCCCGCCTTCGATCGGTGCTTGACCGGAGAGATTGGCTGACCCGCCCCGCCGGCGGTTTGGCCACAGGGCGCTCCCGGTGCTCGAATCCGACTGACCGTCGCCCGAAAAACTGACGATCTTGAAGCCGACGGATTCGCCTGAGAAATCTGCGAGTTCGTCGAGTCGAAAGTGGGGTCGCGGTGGATTCGTGCCGATGCAGTGAATAGAATTGTTCGAGTCAACAAGGACCTGACAAACGGATCAATAACTCGCGGGACGCATCGTCGCCCCGACCGATAAACCAGTCTTCCACTCGCTGCGGCACCCTTTGACCGCGCCAATGTTTTCGGGGTGCCGCACGCCTTTTTACAGACCGCTCGTTCCAGCGCCGCACCTGACCCAATCCGCGATGTTAGCGTGACCTCACCGACCCGCGCGCTCGCCGACTGTGGGCCGCCGCCAGGGGGATTACGGCAGGACCAGCTCGAACGGCTGCACCGCCAGCACGCCCCCGTCCATCAGCATCATCGCCTGCCGCAGCCCGCGTGCCAGCACCGCCGCCCGCTGTGGATCCAGGCTCTGCACCACCGGCAGTGCTGCCTCCAGCAATCGATCTCGTGCTGTGAATCGCCCGCTCCGCACCGCCAGGTCGTCCTCATCGCTGTCCAGCTCCAGCGCCTCGCGGATGAGGTCGATCAGCGTCTTGGGCGCCGGCAGAATCCGCAGCTCATACTCCCGGACGTTCGCCTGCCGCGCCGCGTATGCCAGTGCCTCGCTCAACCCGCCGAGTTCATCGACCAGCCCCACCTCCAGCGCCTGCCGTCCGGTGTACACCCGCCCTCCCGCCAGCGGCTCGATGTCGCCCTTCAGCCGGCTTCCCCGGCCCGCCACGACCCGCTGCTTGAACGTCTCGTACACCGCCCCCATCAGCCGCATCACTTCCTTCCGCTCATCCTCCGAGAACGGCCGCGACGTGCTGTACAGCTCCGCGTTCCGCCCCCGCGGATTGGAGAACCACGTCACACCGATTTTCTTCCACGCCTCCTCCGTGACCAGCTTGCCCCCTACTACGCCGATCTATCCCTTCAACGTCGCCGCGTCTGCAAAGATCCGCTCCGCCCCGCAGTCCACGAAGTATCCCCCGCTCCCCGCTAC
>CAZNDQ010000339.1:0-4974 GCA_964571825.1 uncultured Planctomycetales bacterium
CAACACCCCACCCATTGCCACATCCGCCCCTACCTGCAGCTGCTCGCCCAACGCCACCTCGACCCACACCGCGATCGGCATTTCTCCGAGGTCTCCCGACAGATCCACCACCGACAGGCCACAGCGCCCGTCACGCCGCCCTGGCCCCCGACTCGTCTTGCACTTCCACACGACGCGCCCCTTCAAGATCATCCAACGCACGGCGACATCCTCCAGAATGAAAAAAGCGGAGTTCCTCCAGCAACTCCGCCAGCGTCCCAGCCGCCATTTCCCAATACCCGTCCGGACACCGCACCCCGCCCCATCCCTCCAAGAACTCCTCGACCAGTACGACCGGCAATCGCAGACACCCCAGATCGCGATAATACAACCGGTTCGCCGACGGAGACTCTTCGACAAAGCACGGCCCCCCGTCGTCGTCCACATCAGCCCGGTGCGTGTCCCGCAGATTGTGCGGCAACTCCACCGCCAGCACGCGCGTCCCCCCGCCACACGACTCCAGCCGCACGCGCAGCGACACCGGCGCCGACCGCGGCCGCGTCACCGGCGCATCAAGCGCGCCCGCCTCACGCGTGACGTCGACCGCGACCGCATCCTCCGTTACCCACTCCGGCGCCCCGCTCCCCCGACCGCCGCGATGATCATCGTCGCCCCCCATCGGCACGCGGGGCTGAGCCTCGCCCCAGAATCCCTTACTGCACTGCGTCCACCGCGCCGACCCCTTCCCCGTCGCCGCGATGCAATCCAGCACATCCGATTCCACCCCCACCGGTTTCGATACGTACTTGGCCAGATACGACACCGCCGTCGAATTATTCCAAACCGCTTTGACCTTGCTGAACCCATGCCGCCACTGCCCGAAATACGGATACCGATTCCGATTCAGCGGGAACGGCTCGCTCGCCGCCACCTTCTTCGGAATGAATAGGACGCAATGAAAATGGACATGCCCGCTCTTGTGCAGTTCCTTCTTGGCAAAGTACACCGGATCGCACCCCCACGCCTCGCGGAATTCTGCCATCGCCCGCGCGACCGGCCGATTATCCTCGCAGTACTTCCACAACCGCACCGGGCACTCAAACAGCCCATGCGCTTTGTTCCGGTCAAAGGTCAGAGTCAACACGAACGCCGCCATCCCTTTGACCGTCGTGTAGAAGGCCAGACGCTTGGCCAATCGCTCCGCCAACTTCTCGCCCAGCCGCCGACCGCAGCACGGACACGCCCACGAATCACACCGCGTCTTGCACGGACGAATCAACACGAACGCTCTCCAATCACCACGCCCGTTGGTTTCGGCTTCGATCCCAACTCACCCCCCCCAAAAAACGAGGGGGCCGCCCGCCTGACTCGGCCCACCAGGTCCGACAGGGTTTCCAACCCTGTCCAAATGACCTGGTGGGCCTCATCCCCGATGCCCCCAAGAAAAACCCACCAACCCGCACCGACGCTCCCGCGTTACCCATTTCGCCCTCGACCACGCACACACAACGCCCCGACCCGTCAACTCGGGCGACCGGGGGACAGCTCTTGTCCCCCGGACCCCCCTTCTCTCTCTCTCCCCCGTTGGGAACCCGCGGGGGGATGCTGCGCCCCCCCGCACGCCCCCCAACTGGTTTTGGTCTCAGCAGAAGCTTCAACCACTAGTGCCGAACAACACGCACCCTGCGCTGATTCAATCCACACGCCCACTCGCCCAACCGCGACGACTCGCCTGGTCGCAACGGCAAACCGCACAACCGACGTGGCGCAGGGACGACCGACCGATTGATGCGCTTGGCTCAAATTGGCCGTTGGCATTCTCACGATCCGCATCGCCCCCACGCTAAACCCGCGCCGCGAGAGACTGCGCGGGCACGTCGGCTTCCGGCAGAGGAAGCAAGCCCTACGACGCCAACCGCTCCAATCGCAACACCGAACGTCGCACTACCGCATACCGCTCTCGCAAACATGGCGGCACTTTCCCTATTGCCACTTCCACCAAGTCCCTCGCTGCAACTTCCTGATACGGCGTCAGAACGCCCGCCCTACGCCACCGCGCCCCCGGCGGGACCTCATCCGCAACACTCCACTTCGCGCGCCGCGAATCAGGCTGCACATCTGTCAACGGCAACCCCCAACGCTCCGCCGCACCGCGCACGCGCCCCTTGTACCGCCACACCTGCCCATGACGCCCCCGAGCAACGTGCGACCGCTCGAATCCGATGGCGTTCATCACAATCTGACGCACGACCTGTCGCACCAACACCATCAGCAACCCGCGCGGATTCGTCGCACCAAGCAGCTTCTCAGCGTTGTACCCCCACAAGATCAACCACACCTCAGACACCACGTCTTCCCGGTCCACGCCACACCGCCGCTCCCGGCGCAACCGATGCTTCACCACGCACTCCACGAAATGCCAGTGCTCACCCGCGAACGCACCGAACACCGGCCGCAACTCCGCCGCCCGCTCCGCCGTCAAACGCGGCATCGCTCACCTCGCATTCAGCGCGAACAAAATCCACCACCGCCATCCGCGCGCGCTCGGAGAGCGACGGCCACACCTCGACCACCAGATTCAGGCCCGATTCGACCCCGCGAAATGACCCGATTTTCCCGCCCGAATCCCCCTCAGAAGCGCCCAACCGCCATTGTTCGGGCGCAACCGCGCCCAATTCCATAAGTGACTACCGCCAAATGAGTTACAATCCGCCAGCGCCCGACTGCACCCGCCGGGCGCGATCAACCTCCAGCCGCCCGGCCGAACGTCCGATCTATTCCCCGGTGTCCCGGGCCGGCCGCGCCCGCCCCGGTCCCAACCTGGTGGAACTCACGCTGGCAAAAGAGGTTACCGCTAGACAGGAAGGCCGACCATGGCGCTGATCCTTATCGCAATCACAAACTTCCTCACCATTTTCGCCTCGATCTTCGCCTTCTGGCAGGGCGATACGACGGGTGTCACCGGCACGTCCGGCGGCCCGATTCTCTAGGCGAAGTCGCTGCCGACCGTCGCTCTATCCGCTTATTGGGACGGCACTTGCGCTGCGCCGGCTTGCGCGCGGAGCACGCCGGTCTCACCTGCACGATGGCACGCGACCATCTGCCCCGTGAGGCACCCATCGTGCACGGCCAGAACCGGCCGCTCCACCCGGCATCGCTCCACCGCGATCGGGCATCTGGGGTGAAACGGGCATCCAGACGGCGGATTTATCGGGCTTGGCAGCTCGCCGGCCAGCACAATCCGCTCCCGCCGCGTCGTCGGATCGGGCTCGGGTACAGCGCTAAGTAACGCCTGCGTATAGGGATGCCGCGGATTGGCGTAGATCGCCTCGGCCGATCCCTGCTCCACAATCCGGCCGAGATACATCACCGCCACCTCGTCACAGAAGTGCTTGACCACCGCGAGGTTATGCGCGATGAAGAGGTAACTCAGCCCCATCTCCACCTGCAAGTCGGCCAGCAGGTTGAGGATCTGCGCCTGCACCGAAACATCCAGCGCGCTGACCGGCTCGTCGCACACAACCACTTGCGGCTCAAGGGCTAAGGCGCGGGCGATCCCGACGCGCTGCCGCTGCCCGCCCGACAGTTCGTGCGGATAGCGGTCCAGGTGCGCCGCCTCCAGCCCCACGCGCTCAAGAATTCGCAGCAAGTGTGAGCGCCGCTCGCGCCCCCGCGCAATCCCATGCACCGTAACCGCCTCTCCCACAAGAGTTTCCACTCGCATCCGCGGATTGAGACTGTTCAGCGGATCCTGAAAAACGATCTGCAGGCGTCGTCTGACGGCGCGCAGACGTCGAGCGTTCATCTCAAACAGATTTTCCCCCTCAAAAACAACTTCGCCGCTGGCGGCGGGCGCCAGCCGAAGCACCGCGCGCGCGAGCGTGCTCTTGCCGCAACCGCTTTCGCCAACAAGACCTAGCGTCTTTCCGCGCGGCAGGCGCAGGCTGACATCCTCGACGGCGCGTACCACCCCGGTCACGCGCTGCATGACGCCGGTGCGCAGCGGGTAGTGCACGGTCAGTCCGCGCACCTCGAGGATCGCACCGTTTTCGCGTGCGTCGGTCATCGATCAGATCGCCTCCGGCGAGATGGGGCCGCGCGCAAGGTTCGAAACGGCCTCGACCTCGGCCGACTTCCAGCAGGCGGCGTCATGCCTGACCGCAACGGGATCGAGGGGCGGCCGTTCCGATCGGCAGCGCATTTCGTCACCCATCAGTGTGCATCGGGGATGGAAACGGCACCCCGGCGGCATCGCATGCACGGATGGCACTGTGCCAGGGATCACCTCGAGGCGCGTGCGGCGCGCCGCGAGCCGCGGCGTGCAGCGCAGCAGGCCGCGCGTATAGGGATGGCGCGGGGCGGCAAAGAGCGGGCGCACCGGCGCGCGCTCAACGATTCTCCCCGCGTACATGATGCACACTTCGTCGGCAACGTCGGCGACGAGGCCGAGGTCGTGCGTGATGAGCAGCATGCTCATGCTGGTCTCCGCCTGAAGACGGCGGAGCAATTCGACGATCTGCGCCTGCGTGGTGACGTCAAGGGCGGTGGTCGGTTCATCGGCGATGAGGAGCTGCGGGCGGCAGGCGAGGGCCATGGCGATCATCACGCGCTGGCGCATGCCGCCGGAGAGCTGGTGGGGATACTGGCGTGCGCGACGTTCGGGCTCGGAGATGCCGACACGGTCGAGCAGCGCGACGGCGTCGGCGAAAGCGCGCCGCCTGCGCATGCGGACGTGGAGGAGCATGGCCTCAGCGACCTGGCGCCCGACGGGGATGACGGGGTTGAGCGCAGCAGTGGGCTCCTGAAAGATCATGGCGATCTTCGCGCCGCGCACGCGGCGCAGTTCGCGCGGATGCAGGGTAAGCAGGTCGCGGTCCTCGAAACCGATGCGTCCGCCCACAATTCGAGCGGGGGGCGACGGAAGCAGTCGCAAGATAGAGAGCGCCGTAAGGGTCTTGCCGCAACCGCTCTCGCCGACGAGGGCAACGGTGCGGC
>CAZNDQ010000340.1:0-4964 GCA_964571825.1 uncultured Planctomycetales bacterium
ATGAAGGGGGAGGAGGAGAAATGCCGAGACGCGGGGTGCGACGGATACCTGTCCAAACCAGTGGCGCGGAATGTCCTGCTGCGCGAGGTGGCGCGGGCGGCTCGGGAAGCGCACCTTGTCGAAGTGGTGGCAGGGTCGTAGCGCCAGACCGCAACAGGAGGGGCGGATCGACCGCGGCGATGGTCAGTTTGATTGCATGGCGGCAATGATCGCCGGCACCGGCTGATAGTCATCCGGGGCGCGGAGGAGACCGGCCCAGAGCCTGGAGATGCGGTCACCGTTCGGCGAGGGGAGGCCGACCATGCGCGCGGGGACGCGGCTGTCGGGGCGGGGGATGCGAAGCCCCCAGAAGCTGCTGAAGGCGGCCTCGCTGTCGCAGTAGCGCATGTCACCAATCACGTTCGAATAGTTCGCGTCCCAGGCTGTGTACCCGTCGGTGAACCAGGCGAAGCGGTCGAACGCCGCGAGGACCTGCGGCGAGCGCAGCTCCGACTCGGCAAACCATGCGCGCGTGAGGTGGGGCGTCGACGTCCCGAGGCGGGCGGTCGTCGGCCCTAACCACGGGGTGCGAATGGCGTCACCGTACAGCCGGCCGTCACATTGATAGATCGCCCGCCATTGCACGAGGCCGCCCGGCGCAAGCATGACGCGGGAACGCTCGATGCGGTGGCCACGAGCTTCGGCAATCTGGCGCTGCGCGGTGCTCGCGCGGGCATGCTGTACGGCGCCCACCGCCATGTATAGCACCGCGAGCGACAGGGTAACCTGCGCCAATCGTACGCGGCGGGCAATGACGGACGCGAGGACGCCGATGATCAGCAGGCCGGTGAAGAGGGGATCGACGATGGGCATGTTGTCCCAGGCGATGCGGCGGTCGGAAAACGGCCACAAGAGCATGGTGCCGTAGGCCGTGGTGGCGTCGAGGAGACCGTGCGTCGCGTAGGCGATGGTCGAAGCGGCCAGGACGGTGAGACGCCGGCCGCGGGAAGCGGGCCAGGCCAGAAACGGCAGCGCCGCCAGCAGCCCCCCGAGGGGAATGAACGCCAGCGCATGCGTGAAGTGGCGATGATAGGTGAGGCCGTTGAGCGGGTCGGAGAGCGGTTCGATGAAGGTGTCGAGGTCGGCGGCCATGCCGGCGGCGGCACCAATGAGCCAGGCGCTGCGCGGGAGGCGGCGGCCGAATGCGGCTTGAGCGGCGATGGCGCCAAGTGCGCCCTGAGTGAGAGGATCCATGGTCGCGGCATTATAGGGGCGACCTGAGCGGTGGTGAGGCTCGCTTCCCCGTTGCCGTCCGCGCGTACGCTCATTTGACCAGTCGAGCGAGGTCGCCGATCGTATGCAGGCGTGAAGATGAACGAGAATTCGCGGAGGCGCGCCGGGATGTCCGCGCGCATGGCCGGCGCGGGCAGCGCCGCCGGCGGCGCGCCGGCCCGGTGCCGGACGGCGCTGCTGGTAATCGTGGTCGCGGCCGTGGCGCTGCTCGTGGTCATGCTCAGCCTGCGGCGTATCTGGACGGTTGATTACTGGTACCAGTGGCGGATCGGGGAGTACGTGGCACAGGAGGGGGTGCCGCGCGAAGATGTCTTCTCGTACACGCGCGCGGGGTTCCCGCAGATCGAGCTGCGCTGGCTGTACTGCCTGGCGATCTACCACCTCAGCGAATGGTTCGGGCACGCGGCAAACGTTATCGCCAAGGTGGCGATCATCTGCGTGGCGTTCGCCGTGGCGGGGACAATGGCGGCCGATCGCCGCACCATCGTCGCGGCGGCGCTGGTGACAGCGATCGCCGCACTGGCTTCGAGCCAGCGGTTCTTCGTGCGCCCGGAAGTGGTCAGCCACCTGCTGATCATCGTGTTCGTGTGCGTGATCGACCGCGCGATGCGGGCACCGACGCGCTGGGTGTACGCGCTGCCGGTCGTGCAGGTTGCGTGGGTGAACTGCCACGGTCTGTTCGTGTACGGGCCCGCGCTAACGGGGCTTTGGCTGGCCTGCGAGATCGCCGCGTGGACGGGGCGCCGCGTGCGGCGGCGCGCCGCGGACGACGATGCGCGCCGGCGGATAGGCACGGCGGCGGCGCTGTTGGCGCTGCTGCTCGCGGCCAGCCTGGTCAATCCGTTCGGCTGGCGGGCGTTGTGGACGCCGCTGATGCAGTTCGGCGTGCTGCACGGAACCGCGCAGAAGGAACTCGTGCCGGAGTTGTTTTCACCGTTTCGTTTCATGAAGGGATTCTCGCCGGCCGAGTATCTGACCGAGACGTACATCGCCGTGCGGTTCTATGCGGTACTGCTGGTACTCACGGTGGGATCGCTGCTGCTGAACCTGCGGCGGCAGCGGTTGTTCTGGCTGTTGCTGGTCGGGTCGCAGCTCTACCTGTCGCTGACGGCGATCCGCAATCTGCCGCTGTTCTGCCTGCCGGCGGTGCCGTTCATCATCCGCAACCTGCGGGAGTCGGAGGCCCTGGCGCGGATCGGCCGGGCGGGCGTGCGACGCGCGGCGGCGGCCATGATGGCGCTGCTGGTCATCGCGTTATGCCTGTATGAGTCGCGCGAACTCGCAACGAACCGCTTCTCGCTGCGGCAGCACGACACGAACCAGTTCGGTACGGGGGTGGCGGAGCACCACTATCCGCTGGCGGGCGTGCGGTTCCTGCGGGAGTGCGGTGCGGCCGCACGGCCGTTCAATTCGCCGGCCGCCGGCGCATGCCTGATGGCCGGACACATCCCGGTATTCATCGATCCGCGCGGCGAAATCTACATGGATGGGCTGCTGGATGAGTTCCGGGAATTGGCGCGGCAGCCGTCGCGCTTGGAGCACTTCGCGGCGAAATACGATTTCAACACGTTGTTCCTCGAGCCGACAATGCTGCCGTTGATCGAGCACGTGCGCCGTGGTGGGGAATGGCGATTGGTCTACGTGGACAGCGAAGTGGTGATCTTCTTCCGCGGTGACTTCGCCGCGCCGGTACCGACGCTGCGGCTGGAGGATGGGGACACGGCGTCGCGGTGGTTCGCTGAGTTGCGGAGCGGCTTGCCGCCCGCGCAGCCATACGAGGAGCGCGGCTGGTGGACGCAGTTGAGCATTCCCGCGCCCTACCAGCGCCTGGCGCGGCTGTGCCTGGAATGGAAGCTGTATCCGCAAGCGCGGGCGCTGTTTGAAGATGCGCGCGCAGCCTACCCGCCGCGCTTCGACGCCTGGCATGGGCTGGCTGTGGCGACAAAGGAATGCGGTGACTTGGAGCAGGCGGCAGAGTACTACGTCCGCGCGGCCGCGCGCGATCCGGGCAACGCCGAGATTCAGCACGGGACAGCGCATGTTCTGGCGCGGCTGGGCCGGCCGCGCGATGCGTTGCCCTACGTCGATGCCGCGCTCGCGGATCGTGCCAACGACGTCGAAACCATGACCCTCAAAGGCGTCATCGAGGTACAGCTCTGGAATTTCTCCGAGGCGGAGTCCTGGCTGCACCTGGCGACGGAGAAAGACCCGACATCGGCCGTACGCCACCGGTACCTGGGGGCGGCATTGGTTGGTCTGCATCGCGTGGACGAGGCGATCGCCGCGTATGAGCGTTCGTTCGCGCTGGATGGGACGAATGCAGCCGTCGCGCGCGACCTTGCATTGCTCTACTCGGGCGCACGCGACTACGAGCAAGCAGTGGTCTGGACGAGACGAGCCGCAGACCTTAATCCGAATGACCCCCAAGTGATCGCGTTGCGTCAAGATCTTGAGAGGCATGGGCACTGGCGCAAAAAAGGGTGATATCGCCCATGGCGCGCCCGTGTATGGACAATATCTCCGACACGTGATTTTCCGAGGAAGGACGAGGTGGGTAAAAAGACCCTATTCTGGGTGATCTAATGCTGCAATCTCTCTTAAACACTTACGCCACAAGGTGGTATAGGCTTTCTCGGTATGGGTATTATGGCCTAGTTTGACATTTTTGTGGGCCATATTGCCCGTCATGCCTCTTTACAGGCTCGCATTTCGACGATAGTTTCGATCAACATCATCGTGCCCGGTGCAGTTAACCGACGTCGCGGGCTCGCCGTGGTGGCGGGTGGCGACCGTTCCGACCGGGCGGTTTGGAGATCACGGGTATGTATGCGAAAAGGGTTGCGCGTTGGATGGTGTCGGCGGTTCCGGTGGCCGTCCTGGCGGTCGCGGGCGTGGCACGCCTGAGCGTGGCCGAGGACAAGAAACCCCCCGCCCCGGCACCCAAGGAAATGACGATCATCGAGACGGCGCGGTCGGCTGGGAACTTCACGACGTTCACCAAGTTGGTGGAGATCGCGGACCTGACGACGACGCTGTCGGGCAAGGGGCCGTTCACCGTGTTCGCGCCGACGGATGAGGCCTTCACCAAGCTGCCAAAGGGCACGCTCGACGAGTGGATGCTTCCGACGAACAAGGCGAAGCTGCAGGGAATTCTGAAGTTCCACGTCGTCAGCGGCAAGCACACGGCGGCCGAAGTCAAGGCCATGAAATCCATCAAGACGATGCAGGGACAGAGTCTGACGATCGAGGTCAAGGAAGACAAGGTGCTGATCAACGGGGCGACGCTGGGCAAGGCCGATACCACGGCCAGCAACGGCGTGATTCACACGATCGACACCGTGTTGATGCCCAAGGAGACCACGGCGGCGACACCCGCCAGGCCGACGATGCCGGAATAGTCGGAGCAAGGTGAGGTCGTGTCCGCGGGCCCGTTCGGCGAATAGGACGGGCCCGCTTCCTGCGCCCACCGCGAGGCGGATCAAAGTTGATTGGTGCGGCCGCGAGTGATAGAAAGTGGAGGTGCCCGGGGCGGGACCGGGCCGATGCGGGCGTAACTCAATTGGTAGAGTACTAGCCTTCCAAGCTAGTTGTTGCCGGTTCGAGCCCGGTCGCCCGCTTTCTCGCAGGTGTTCCAGCCGCCGGAAAGTGGACAGTTAAACGGTGGTGCCTTCGGCGCGCCGGCCGGTACCGCA
>CAZNDQ010000341.1:0-4927 GCA_964571825.1 uncultured Planctomycetales bacterium
TGAACTCGGCGACGCGGGCGTTGGCGATGGAGTAGGCGGGGACGGGTGTGCGGGTAAATGCGGTTTCGCCGGGGCTGATCCGCACGCCGATGCACCGGGAAGCGGACCATGGGTTCCTGGCGTCGCTGCAGCCGGTGGGGCGGCTGGGCGAGGCGGAGGAGGTGGCGCGGGGCGTGCTGTACCTGGAGGACGCGGAGTTTGTGACGGGGGAGATCCTGCACGTGGACGGGGGCGCGTACTTCGGTCGGTGGTAGCGGATGGAGGTGTTGGCGCGGAGAGAATGGCTGGGTCGGGGGATCAGTTGGCGTTGTAGTCGCGGGGGGCCCAGTTGTTCACGTTGCGGGAGTGGTCGTAGGTGAGGAGGTTTTCGAGGTGTTTGAGGTTTTCGGGGCTGAGGGCGTCGACTTTTGATTTGGGGACGCTGTAGACGTTGTCCTGCATGGCGTTTTCGGGGACGGGGGAGCCGGAGTTGCGGGGGATGTCGTGGCGGCTGAAGTAGCCGTCGGGTCCGGCGGAGACGAAGACGGGCCGGCCGCCGGCGAGTTCGATGAGGAGGTTGTCGATGCGGCCGTCGGGGCGCTCCCGCTGGTAGGAGATGTTGTCGAAGCGGTCGAGCTGGCTGTTGAGGTAGAGGATGGTGTTGCCCCAGCCGTCGACGAGTTCGCTGAGGTCGAAGTCGCCCTCGTCGCCCTCGCCGTTGTCGTTGAGGTCGACCCAGTCGCCGACGCGCGAGGGCTCGTTGGGGACGACGTCGCGGTTGACGATGGTGCCCGGGGGGAGGCGGCGGAGCATTTCGGCGGCGGTGGGGGAATAGTAGTTGACGTAGAAGACGAAGGACTCGATGGCCTCGTTCTGCTTTCGCGCGGGGTGGCCGGCGTTGTTGTCGATTCGATTGCCGTCCGTTCCGAGGTAGATTCGCGCGTCGGGAATAGCGGCGGGGAGCGGATAGTTTGCGGGGGCGTCGCGGCCGGTGATGCGGTGGTAGAGGTCAGCGTCGGCGAGGGAGTTCGTCGGCATGGTATTCGGCAGTATCTCTTTCGGGACGCGGGTCGGGGGGTACTTGCCGAAGAAGTCCTTGAAGGTGGGGCCGGCGTTGTTGTGCTGTCTTTTGTAGTTGGAGCGGAGGGGTTCTTCGGCGGCGAAGGTGTCGAGGACCTGGTCGAGGGTCTGGAAGACGGCGCGGGCCTGGCTCTCGCGGCCGGTGAAGACGGCGCGGGTGGCGACGCTGATGACGAGGGTGGCGAGGACGGTGATGATGCCGAGGGTGATGATGATTTCGAGGAGGGTGAAGGCGCGCACGCTTCGCGTGCGAGGCGAGGCACGAAAGGGGCAGACAGTGGCCAGTGGCCAGTGACCAGTGGCCAGTGGAGGAGTCCCGGAGTACCGGGACGTACATGCCTGCGCCAACTTTGCCGATGGCAAAGTTGAGCTTAGGCATGCCACCCGGACGGCGTGCCGGACGGATGGTACGATCAGAGATCCTTCGCTGCGCTCAGGATGACGGCGTGACCGCGGATGGGCCGTGCGCGTGGGGAAGCCGTGGCACGGGTCGGTGGGAGGCGAGTTGTGGGGGCGGTTGATCATGCGGGCCGGGGCTCCTGTGGCGCGCGAAGCGCCGGATCAGCGGAAGTTGGTGATGTCGTCTTCGGTGCCGTACATGTGGTCGGGCCCGGCGGAGATGAGGAGATAGGAGTCGGGGTTGTGGGGCCAGACGCGGACGGTGACGTTCTTGTCACGGATGAAGCCCTGGAAGGTATTCTCTTCGAAGTTCTGGCCGAGTTTGTTGACGTTTTGCATCGAGCCCAGTTGTGATAGTGGATGGATAAAGCCGTCCTGTCCGGGCGGAAGGACCGCGCCGAGGTCGATGGCCTTGTCGGGCTCGGTGGGGGCCTGTCCGGCGGGGAGCGTTTCGAGGCCGGTGTAGTAGGAATTGTCATACGGGTCGTAGACGCCGATCAGATCCTTGTTCTTGTAGGTGGGGTCGAGGTTGACGGCGTTGGTCTGGGTTTTGTTGGCGCGGTAGTAGAGGACGGGCTGCTTGTAGGCGTCGAGGAAGACGGGCATGCCGATTTCCTTGTGGTCCTTGTCGCGGGCGGCGTCGAGGCGGTATTTCTCCCGTTCTTCTTCCGGCGCGTTGGGGCTGTCATTGAAGACGGGCGAGGCGGGCGCCTTGTCCTTGTTGACGTAGAGTTCGGCGCGGGGGCGAAGGGGTTTTCCGGTCTGCTGGTCCTTGTCGTAGGCGCCGGGGCGGTTTTCGTTGCCCTGGCCGTCGTAGGTGTCGTTGTACCAGAATCCGTCGCCGTTGAGGTCCTTGAAGCCGGGGGCGCCGAGTCCGTCAGCGCCGACGAGTGCCCAGTAGAGGAGGGCGGCGCCGGAGAGCCCGCGGCGGCGGGGTTCGCTGCCCTGGGGCGGGTCCTTGATGGCGTTTCCCTGGGAGTAGGTGTTTTCGTGGGGGCTGGCGACCATGCGGTCTCCGTTGCGCTGGGAATCGTTGACGGAGTCGGAGCGGGAGGGGGGGAGTTGGCCGCCGAACTTGGAGTCGGCCTGGAAGGTGGCGATGCCGGTGTCGAGGGCCTGGAGGATGGCGCGGCACTGGGTGATTTTGGCCTGCTTGCGGACGCCGTTGGTGACAGGGATGAGGAGTCCGATGAGGAGGGTGATGATGGCGACGACGAGCATCAGCTCGATGAGGGAGAAAGCCCGTCGTCTGGCGTGCTGGGCGGGTAGTGCGATTTGAGATGCTTCGCTGCGCTCGGCATGACCGCTTCTGCGCTCGGCGTGACCGCTGCTGCGCTCAGCATGACCGCTTCTGCGATCGGCGTGAAGGCGTGCGGTGTGTTGACTGCGTCGCATGTGAGTCTCCTGAGCCGGCCGGGGGGAGGGGATCAGCCCTGTCCGCCCGTGA
Source organism: uncultured Planctomycetales bacterium (assembly GCA_964571825.1). Classification (GTDB taxonomy): domain Bacteria; phylum Planctomycetota; class Phycisphaerae; order UBA1845; genus CAZNDQ01. The sequence goes on from CAZNDQ010000341.1 coordinate 2,906, forward strand.
CCGATTGAATGAGCGTCACCAGCGGCATGAAGAGCGCGATGACGATGAAGCCGACGATTCCACCGAGGATGACGACGATAACGGGTTCGAGGAGGCTGACGAGTCCGCCGACGAGGGCGTCGACCTCTTCGTCGTAGTTGTCGGCGACCTTGTAGAGCATTTTGTCGAGTTCGCCGGTTTCCTCACCGACGTCGACCATGTTGACGACGATGCTGTCGACGACTTTGGAGGCGCGGAGGGGGTTGGCGAAGCTCTCGCCCTCGCGGATGGAGTCGTGGACTTTGGCGAGGGCGTTGGCGAAGACACCGTTGGAGGTGGTTTCGCGGGTGATGTTGATGGCTTCGAGGATGGGGACGCCGGCGCTGATGAGGGTGCCGAGGGTGCGGGAGAAGCGGGCGACGTTGGTCTTGGCAATGATCTGGCCGAGGATGGGGATATAGAGGGAGATGCGGTCGAGGATGAGCTTGCCGCGTTTGGACTGCTTGATGAGCTTCATGAGGAGCATGACGATGACGGGGGAGGCGAGGATGATGATCCAGCCGGGGAAGGCATCGACCCTGGTTCCGTCGGGCAGCTCCTTCTTGCCGACGATGAAGTCGGAGAAGGTGAGCAGGGCGACGGTGACGCCGGGGAGCTTGGTGTCGAAGTCGGAGAAGATTTCCTTGAACTTGGGGACGACGAAAATCATGATGCCGGTGACGATGCCCATGGCGAAGGTGATGACGGCGACGGGGTAGATCATCGCGCCCTTGACCTTGCGCTTGAGCTTTTCGGATTTTTCCATGAACTCGGAGAGCCGGCGGAGGATGACGTCGAGGACGCCGCCGGCCTCACCGGCGGCGACCATGTTGCAGTAGAGTCGGTCGAAGGCGCGGGGGTGGCGTCCCATGGCCTCGGAGAGGGTGGAGCCGCCTTCGACGTCGGCGGCGACTTCGCCGGCGACGCTCTTGAGCAGGCCGGGTCTGAGCTGCTGTTCGAGGATCTGAAGGCTACGGAGGATGGGCAGGCCGGCGTCCTGGAGGGTGGAGAGCTGGCGGGTGAAGGTGGAAAGGACTTTGGTCTTGACCTTGCCGAAGCCGCGGGCGCCGGCGGCCTTGCGTCGGGCGGTGACGCCGCCCTTGGCGGCCTTTTTTGCGCCCTTTTCGCGGATTTTGGTGGGGAAGTAGCCGAGCCCGCGGATCTTGGCGAGGGCGTCTTCGGTGGAGGCGGCGTCGATCTCGTCCTTGACCTCCTGGCCGCTTTGATTCATGGCGACGTATTGGAACTTACCCATGATTCTGCTGCTCCGGGTGAGACGAACCCGCGCGACCCCTGTCCGGCCGGCGCCGGTCCCATGAGATATTAGGCGAACCGGGTGTGGTTGGGCCAGCCCCGGCCGGGCCCAGACTGTCGTTGGCCGCGCGTCGGCGGCCCCTGCAATCGTCTACCGCTAATCCGTAAAGGCAAGCGTCTCGCGGACGACCTCCTCGATGGTGGTGAGTCCGTCGAAGATGCCGAGCAGTCCGGCCTCGCGGAGGGTGCGCATGCCGGCCTTGAGGGCGGCGGCGCGGAGGACGTTGGTCGAAGCGCTCTGCATGACGAGTTCGCGGAGTTCGTCATTGAAGACCATCGTTTCAAAGAGTCCCATTCGGCCGCGATAGCCGGTGCTGTTGCAGAAGTCGCAGCCGCGCCCGTAGTAGAAGACGCGGTCCTTGACGTCGTCGGGGGTGAGGTCGAGCTGCATGAGCATTTCGGCGGTGGGATAGAACTGCTCCTTGCAGTTGAGACAGATCCGGCGAACGAGCCGCTGGGCGACGACGGCCTCGAGCGTGGCGGTAATGAGGAACGTTTCGAGACCGAGATCGACCAATCGCGCGATGGCGGAGGGCGCGTCGTTTGTGTGAAGGGTGGAGAAGACCAGGTGTCCCGTCAACGATGCCTGGACGGAAATCTGGGCGGTTTCGAGGTCACGAATTTCGCCGACGAGGATGATGTCGGGGTCCTGTCGAAGGAAGGAGCGCAGGCAGCGGGCGAAAGTCAGTC
>CAZNDQ010000342.1:0-4918 GCA_964571825.1 uncultured Planctomycetales bacterium
GGCCGACTATGAGGGGATCAGGGTGCCGATCATCGCGGGCATCATGCCGGTGCTCAGCGTGCGGCAGATCAAGAAGTTCACTTCGATGTGCGGTGCGCGGATTCCCGACTCGCTTTTACGGCGCATCGAGGCGGTCGAGGACGATGAGGAGGCCGTGCGGCACATCGGGATGTATCACGCCACCGAGCAATGCTACGACCTCATCCGCAACAACGTGGCCGGGCTTCACTTCTACACGCTGAACCGCTCCACGGCGACGCGCGCCATCTGCCAGTACCTCAAAGCTGAACGTGAAGGATGACGCGCGGCACCGCGGCCGAATCAATACTTTCGCAACACGCCGACCACGACGCCCTGCACGTCGAGCTTGTCGACGTAGATGGGGCGAAAATCCGGATTGGCCGGCTGGAGGCGGATGCGGCCCTTTTCGCGATAGATCTTCTTGAGCGTCGCCTCGCCGTTTTCCAGCAGCGCGACGACGGTTTCGCCGTCGCGCCATTCGCGGCGGCCGTCGACGACGACGTAATCGCCCTCGCGGATGTGCTCGTCGATCATGCTCTCGCCGCGGACGCGCAAGAGGTAGATCGACGGCTTGCCGGGAAACAGTTCGCTCAGCTCCAGCGCGTCCTTGTTGTCGATGGCTTCGATGGGCGCCCCGGCGGCGATGTAACCGCGCAGCGGGAAGGCAGTCGCGGATTCGTCGGGGAAACTAGCATGGGGCGAGACTTCCAAAGAGCGAGCCTTGTGCGCCAGGCGCCGCAGCAGACCCTTGCGTTCGAGCGCGCCGACGTGCTCGAACACGGTCACCTTGGTGATGCCGAGGTCGTCGGCGAGTTCCTGCATCGTCGGGGAATAGCCGTGTTTGCGGCGGAAGTCCCGGACGCAAGTGAGGATCTGAAGCTGGCGCGGGGTCAGCCGCGATGCTTCGTGCGGATCGACATTGTGTGCCATGGGCAATCTCCTTTAGGCGAGCGAGCCCGTCGGGGCCGAGCAGGACAAGGGGCCAGTGCTCGGGCGCGGGATATTCGGCCGGGTGCGAATCCTTTGCGGCGGCCGGCTGCACGTATTGTGCGCAACGGGAAAGCCGCCGGCCGACCGAGGCCACGGAATCGGTCGGCGCGGCCGGCTCCCGTTCGTTTTCGAGCGAGACGGCGCACGGCGAGTTTGCGCGCGCGCGCGGCCAAACGTAATCCGCGGCGCCGGGTGCGCCCGGATTCCAGGCGCGGGAGAAGTCACCGCCCGGGCCCAAGACGCAGAGGGGCAGATTGGGGGCGTCATGCTGCCTCCCGGCGAGCAGGACGGAGCGAATCCGTCGGGATAAAGAGCGAAACATGGGCGCCTCCTTGCGTGCCCGGGCGGCGAAGACCGCCGCGAGCGGTTCGTAATCCGTTAGGAAGTCTATATCCTAACGTCGGCCGTACGTCAAGCATTTGTTCAGGTTTTTTTCGGGATGGGCAAAGCAGGCCTGCAAGCCATTGTGTTCACGGTGGTTAGGAATGATCGTCGGGTCAGGGGGGGCCAGAATCCGGGCAGATTGCCGGCATTGTCCTCTGTGGGCGGGGTTCGCGGGTTGGAGTGGATTGGGTGGGTCGCATCGCAAGACTGCGCAGGCGCGCCGTGCCGACGGGTGTGGCACGAACGTTGACGGTTGTCGCACAGTTTGCATGACGTGATGCAGTGCGGCGGATGCAGGTCGTGGCCCCGGCACGAATCTCCGGGGTGAACAGTCTGTTTTCGCCCGCAATCTCGCTCGACGTGAAAGCAGCTTCGAACGGGCTCCTACAGTTCGTGGCCGGCCATCAGCTCGATGATGTCGGTCTCGGTGATGATCCCCATGAGGCTCACGCCGTCCAGCACGACCAGCGAATGCACGCGCTCGCCGATCATGACGTGGGCGGCCTCGCTGCACGTGGCAGTCGGCTGAATCGAAATCACCTCCGTGCTCATCAGGTCTCCGAGGCGGATACGCCCCACGAGCACGGTGCCCTCCGCCTCTGCCTGCTGGTCGAGTACCGACTCGCGGCCCAGCGCCAGCCGTACGTCGCGGTCCGACACAATCCCCACGACCTTGCCCGCCTCGACCACCGGAAGGTGGCGGATTCGCTTGCGGCGAAAGAGCGCGACCGCCCGATCTACGGAATCGCTCGGGTGAACCGTCAACACCGGCCGACTCATCCGGCTCTGCACCTGATCGAAGCAAATGCTTTCCGGAGCACCGTTCAGGCTCGCATCTCGAAGGGCCCGCACCAGGTCGGAGTCGGTCACGATCCCTGCCAGCCTTCCATCGACCGTGAGTGGGAGGGCGCCGATCCGATGCTCCACCATGATCCGCGCCGCCTCGCGCGCGGTGCCGGCGGGATCGATCGTCCGGACGTTTCTGGACATGATTTCCTCGACGCGCGTCGGACCGGCCGTGTTTTCGTTTGATCCGGCACGCCGCTGCGCGGCCGGGAGCCAGCCGACGGTTGTCAGGACGTCGCGATCGGAGAGCATCCCGACGACGCGCTGGTCGGTGGTCACGGGCAGATGGTGAATGCCATGCTGCTCCATGAGTTCGATGGCGCGGTCGATCGATTCATCCGGTCGTACCGTGTGAACGGTGAACGTCGCAATCTCTTTGAGCAGGACCATCACGCTCCCCTTCGAATCGACTAGCGTTCCAACGCCCGAAACGTCGCCCCCTTGCTCCGCGGCAAGCGGCGGGCCGTTGCGGACGTGCACATCGGCATCGTCACTCAATGCATCCCCACTCTGCAAGTTTCCGGACGACGGCTGACCGGCCGCTCTCGGCGCCGCCCGCCGTTGGGCGAAAATCCAACCAGGAGGCGGACAATTTCCCATGTGCCGGAGGCCAACCGGAGTTGGCGACCCCGGTGGGTCCATATCAGGCGCCCCGGCACGCATCATGCAATGAGTCGGGTGGCCGGTTACTCAGGCTATCGAGGCGCAACGTACCGTAACGGCGTGCCCTCGTCCGAGCGATCCGGTCGCCACAAACGAGCGAAGGGTCGGCGGCACCCAAACTTCCGCGTATACCCCTCTCCGGCCCGATTGCGGAAGGCCCCGACCCTTCCCTCATTTGTGGACCGCCCGGGCCACCGGTCCTCTTCGAGGTCGGATCCTCTTCGGCCCGGCACCTGTTCCGACGACAGATTCCGACCAGTGGCAAACCTACAACTGTGCGGGGGCGCTCGTCGGTCCGGCGGTGTCCGGCGGGTCGACCGAGGGTGGGCACGGCATTTGCACCGTGATGGGTGCCTCAGCGCTTTGAGGCAAAGGAGCATGATCATGGCTCGCAACCGGACCTCGCAACGCGAACGGGAACAGGCGTGCCGCGACCGCACCCGGATGATCCACGGCGTGAGCCGCAGTCCGCACTGGGAATACGACCACTGCGTGGTGCCGCCGATGACGTCGAGCGCGACGTTCCGGCTGGACTCGGCCGCGCGCGGCGCTCAGGGGTTTTTCGAGTTCGCGCACACGACGGGCGACGAGATGACGCGGGTGCCGATCTACATTTACGACCGGCTGGACGAGCCGACGCGCGGGATGCTCGAGGACAATCTGGCGGTGGCCGAGCACGGCGAGATGGCGCTGTGCTACTCGTCGGGGATGGCGGCGATCAGCGCGGCGCTGGCGGTGCTGACGCGCGCCGGGGAACACATCATCTGCCACAAGGTGGCGTATGGCTGCACGTATTCGCTGCTGACGAACTGGATGCCGCGATACGACATCGCCGTATCGTTTATCGACCTTTGCAATCGGGATGAACTGCGCGCGGCGATTCGGCCCGAGACGCGCGTCATCTATTTCGAGACGCCGGTGAATCCGGACATGACGATCATCGACATCGCGGCGATCCGGCGCGTGGCGGACGAGGCCAACCGCGGCCGCGAGGAGCGGGACCGCATCCGCGTCGTGGTGGACAATACGTTTGCCACGCCGTATTGCCAGCGGCCGTTGCTGCTCGGTGCGGACGTCGTCTGCCATTCGCTGACGAAGGGCATCGGCGGCTTCGGGACGGACGTCGGCGGCGCGGTGGTCGGCCCGCGCGCGCTGCACGACGCGCTCATGCTGTATCGCAAGGACTGGGGCGGATCGTTGGCGCCGAAGTCGGCGTGGGACACGCTGGTCTTCGGGCTGCCGACGCTGGCGACACGGATGGTCAATTACCAGAAATCGGCGCATCGGGTGGCGCGGTTCCTGTCCGAGCATCCGAAGGTGGCCGAGGTGCGCTATCCGGGTCTGGAGACGTTTCCGCAGTACGAGCTGGCCAAGAAGCAGATGCGCGACGAGCGGGGGCACTTTGCGCCTGGCTCGATGCTGTACTTCGTGCTGCGCGAGAAGGATGCGACCGGGCGCAACGGGGAGCGGCTGATGGACTGGATCGCGCAAAACTCGTACTGCATTACACTTGCGGTTTCGCTGGGGCAGATCAAATCGCTGATCGAGTGCCCGTATTCGATGACGCACTCGGCGATGCCGGAGGCGGAACGCCGTGCGCGGGGGATGGTGCCGGGGGGATGCCGGTTGAGCGTGGGGCTCGAGGACTACAACGACATCATCGGGGACCTGAAGGCGGCGTTGGACGCGCTGTAAGTCGTTGTTATTCGTTGGGGCGGAATTGCCGTAAGTGGGTGGTTCACGTCGGGGCGAAAATTTTCGTAAGTCCTTGTTTTACGTTCGAAAGTCGTTCATAAGTCCTTGTACTGCGAAGTGGTCGAAAATGCACTTTTTTCGGGCGCGGCGCGCGGGGGCGATGCGCGCTGCGCGTAAGATTCGTCCGGACAGGCGGTTGGCGAGGCGCCTCGCGGCGGCGGAAATTTGAAGTTTTTCTTTCAGAAGTTGTTGAAAGCAAAAAATCAGAATTTTTTGGGTGCGCACAAGGCCGGTTCAAAGCAGTGTCCAGTGACCAGTG
>CAZNDQ010000343.1:0-4896 GCA_964571825.1 uncultured Planctomycetales bacterium
AGCGTGACCCCGTCGTCAATGAGTCCAGCAACGGTCTCAAGAACGTCCGCGGCGCCGTCGGTCTCGCCCGCACCAGCGACCCCGACTCCGGCACCAATCAGTTCTACATCCTCACCGGTGACCAGCCCGGCTTCGATCCCACCCCAAACTCCGCCGGTTTTGCGATCTTCGGCCGAGTCATCGGCGGAATGAGCGTCGTCGACACCATTCAGGCTGTGCCCGTGAGCAACCGCGCAGGACTCCAGAACGTCCCCAACACGGACATCCTCATCAACGCCATCGAACGGATCTAGCCGGCCGAACAGTGAATCCCGCTTCGGTGTCCGCCGATTGTCTGGTTCATCCGCGAATTCCGGAGAGATCACGGGCGAGGCGGCGCCGCTCGATCCGGAGCGCGTTCAAATTGCAGCCCCGCCGCCCCGCGCACCGCGGCGCAATCCGTGGATGCTGCCGCGGAGTGAATACGGCGCGCAGGGGGCCCCGAGACGATCAGGGCCCCCCCCGCGCTCGAAACTCAGCCAAGGAAAAACGTGAGCACGGCCGGCGCGGATTCATTCCCCGCCTCGTCCACCGCGATCACCTCAACGGTGTTGAATTCGCCGAAGTTCCCGTAGTTGATGCTCCGTGCCCCCGTCCCGACCTGAATATCGCTCAACTCGCCGTTCACGTAGACGTCATAACGGATGAAGTCCTGGGGCGTGACGTTGTCCGTGGATTCCGTCCAGCTCAGCCAGAACTCCGCATCGCCGAATTGGCTCTCCCAGACATTGGTCGGCGTCGACGGCGGCGTGTCGTCGTTGGGGTCCGGCTGCGGCGTCGTCACCGTCACCGCGTTGCTGTGCGCCGAAAACACCCCTGTGCCGGTCCGTGCCTGCACGGTGTAGGTGTGTGTCGTCCCGGGCGTGACGTAAAACGTGATCGAATTCGTCTGGTACCACGTGATGAACTGGACGCCGTCCCGATAGATCCAGTAGCGCAACGGCGGGGGCGCGTTCGCCGGCGATGTCCAGGAGAGCGAAATGTGCGTCGGGCCGACGCTCGGAGCCGACAGGACGGGCGGATCGGGCGTCGTGTTCGCCGACAGCGTGGTCACAGTAACCGCGTTGCTGTACCCCGACCAGTTCAGCGATTGGTCGCGAGCGCGGATGCGGAATGTGTACGTCGTGCTGGAGTTGAGCCCCGTCAACGTGTGCGTCGTGGCCGTCATCGAAGCGTTCGCCACAACGGCGTCGTTGGCGTAAAGGACGTAGAAGAACGAGCCCGAGTTGTCGGTCGAAGGGCTCCACGCCAGCGACACGCTCGTGGGTGACACCGCGGTCACGTGTAAGTTGGTGGGGGTGGTCGGCGGAGTCCTGTCACGGGGGGCGGCCCACGCGGTCGAGGCGCCGCAAAGCGCCACGTGGAACGTGATCAGGGAAATCCAGGTCACAGACGGTGAATGCTGCCGCGTCTTCATGTTTTTCCTCCAGTAAGTTATCGGGTGCCCGGTAACCGACGTTCCGCCATCCATGATGCGTGCCACAGCAGTGGGAGCAGGCGGTCCCGATCGTTGGTTGTTCACGCGCAGGGCGCGCATGGTCACTGCGGGCAGAATGTCTGCGTACTCGGCTGCCGCAGATCACGGCACCCTCAGAGCGCTGCGACGGACTGGCATAGGGCAGGAGCCCGAAATAGCCGGTTGAGGTGTGTGACTGTGCAGCCGGTCGCCGGGGGGAGTGTGTGCTACCGCACGACGCAGCCTGCCCGCTGGGCCGCTCGCCGGAAACCCAGCCGCTTGGTGCGGAAACGCAGCGTCGATGACTTCAGCCCCAGGGCGGCCGCAGCAACGACGACTTCTTCCTCAAAATCCGAGCCGCGGTCCCCGGAAGTGCCGAATGAACCGTCTATTTGCGGTAAACGATGCGGCCGCGGGAGAGATCGTAGGGCGACACTTCGACACGTACTTTGTCGCCCGGCAGAATGCGGATGAAGAACTTTCGCATCCGCCCCGAGACGTGCGCCAGCACGATGTGCTTCGTGCCCTCGATGTCCGTCTCCACCTTGAACATCGCATTGGGCAGCGCGTCGAGAATCACGCCGTCCAGCTCAATGGCTTCCGCCTTGGCCATATACACTCCTGCTGCGGCCGGATTGTCCGTCCCGGGGGGTCCGCGTACGGGATGACGACGCCGGCCGCACCCTCACCCCGAGTTCGGGGCGCACGCCATATCATCGACCGGCGACCGCCACATGCTAAAGTTGCGCCCCACCAAAAGCAAGCCGACCACCACACACCAGCCGCTCACGCTGGCCCGGATTGCACTCCCCGCTATGATGCGCCCCGGAACCCGACGCGGCCGCCAAACCCGCGCCCGACGCCCAACAGGAGTCTCCGATGACCGCCCTTCTCGACCTCGCCATGCGCTGGCTGCATATCCTCGCCGCCATCCTCCTCCTCGGCGGCGCCCTCTTCCTCCGCTTCGTCCTCATGCCCGCCGCACGCACGCTCGCCCCCGACCCCCACCAGCAGCTTGCCGCCGCCGTCATGCAGCGCTGGCGGATGTTCGTCCACCTGGGCATCGGCCTGCTCCTCGTCAGCGGCCTCTACAACACCGCCCACCAGATCGGCCTCCATAAGGGCCAGCCGCTCTACCACGCCCTGCTCGGCGTCAAGATTCTCCTCGCCCTCGCCGTCTTCGCCCTTGCCTCGATGCTCGTCGGCCGATCCCCCGCCGCCCAGCGCCTCCGCGCCCACGCCGACCGCTGGATGGCCCTCAACCTCCTCCTCGCCCTCCTCGTCGTCCTCCTCGGCGGATACCTGCGCTCCATCGCCCCGCACGTGACCGGATGACAAGCAACTGCCACCCCATCGCGATCCTGAGCTGCGTCAGATCCGACATCCAGTTGTCGACACTTTGTCGACAACTGAAGTCTCGCTACAACGGCCGGTCCGAAGAAATGTTGTCCGCCTGCGCCGAGTCACCCGGGTTGTTCCCGAACAGCCGGTCCGGCCCCGCGCACACCCAGAACGGCCGGCCCCCGTTCATCCGCACCGCCGCCTCATCATGCAGCTCCGTCACGTACCGCAGCGGCCGGCCCCACGGATCGAGCCACTCCCCCGGCCGGTCCAACAGCCCCGACCACGGCCCGTCCAGCGACCTCAGCGCCGCCCGCGCACCCGGCTCCCCCAACAGCGCCGCCAGCGCCTGACGCGCCTGACCGTCCGCCGCCCCCCGCGGCCACGCCCCATGACGCTGCACATACGCCGTCTGCGCCCGCTCCAGCGCCCGCAGCAGCGCCCCCGCCTGCTCCGTCTTCGCCCGGTCGCGCACCCCCTGCGCCACGTTCACCAGCCCCGCCAGCACCAGCCCCAACAGGCACACCGCAATCAACATCTCAACGAGTGTAAACGCACGATGAACGGGATGGGGCTTGCAGGTGAGTTTTGTGCCGAGCCGCATAACACCCAGCTTACATCAGTCCGGGTAGCATGCCTAAGTCCAGTCCGACTATCAACCGGACAGGCGCAGTCATGTTCCTGGCTGAAGAACCGTGTGCAGCAAAAGGTGTGCCTTTTCGCCCGCCAGGGCGAACGACCGTTGCCAGGGGCGCACCGAAGCGCAGCCAGCCCCTGGACACGGACCCTCTAATAACATCAAACCCCTTTTGTCCGGTGCGCCCGCATCGGACAAAAGGGGTTTGATGCCGCCAACAGAGCACTTCTTCCGTCGCGGTCCTCCGCGACTCCTTCACTGGCCATTCACCCTTGACACGAGCCGCGACGGAGTCGCCTTGGACGCGCAGCGTCGGGCGAGAGTCAAGGGCCGGCCACTGGCCACTGGTCACTTCTTCCCGTCCGGTACTCCGGACTCCTCAACTTCGTAACTTCGTCACTCCGTAACTTTTTCCCCTATTTCGGATCCCCCGCCGCATCCGCATACCCGACGAGCACCTCGGGGCCGATGACCTCCGGCTGCTCGCTGCTGTACAGACACCGCGACCGGTCCACCGTCCACTGCCCGCGCAGCAGCGCCCCCTCCTCCACCTCCGCCCCCGTCGCGTACACCGTGTACGTGTTCGTCCGCACCGTCGCCCAGTCCGCCAGCGAAGCCAGAATGGCGATCGCGCGGGCATAACTCGGCTGCGCTTCGGTAAGTGCGCCGCCATCGATCCGCCACTTCTTCTGGGTTTCGGTGGCGCCGGCCGTCAGCGCCGCCAGCTCGCCCAACGTGACAAACCCCGGACCACGCCGCTTGTCTGGCAGCAGCGATCGCCGATCGGCATACTCCCCCGGTGTACGAACTCCGTTGGTATACTCGAGTTGTCGCCCCTCTCGATACGCGACAATCGCGTGCGCGAGTTCCGGCGAAAGCGTCACCAGGTTATTGGTGTCCGTCTCGATTGCACCCGTGCTCATCGGGGGATTCAGGAGCCAGCCCATCACCCCTTGATACTCCGTCGCCGTCGGCCGCAGCTCGGGAATCATAAAGCCATTCTTCTGCGCGATCGGGAAGCTCTGGATCAGCGGCAGACCGTCCAGCACGCTCCACGGCGCCAGGTTGATATTCACCCGCCCGCGCACCTTCGACCCGTACCCGAACGCATCGTTTCCCTGCACCGTCCGCGCCCGCTCCACGATCGGCAGGTGCAGCGCCTGATTGCCCGTCACGTTCAGCAGCTTCCGGTATTCATCACGGTACTGCTGCATCGTCGTCTGCAATGAGTTGATCTGCCCCTGACCCGCCGGCGCCAGCCGAAGACTCTGCAGCGGCATCGCGGTGAAGTAGTCGAATACCAGCATGCCCCACGGCACGTTCGCCTTGTCCGGATCGTCCTCGTCGATGATCACCATCTGCGACGTGCGCCGATCGAACACCGGCATGTGGCCGTTGTCGATCTCGGCCGCATTGCTCTCGT
>CAZNDQ010000344.1:0-4896 GCA_964571825.1 uncultured Planctomycetales bacterium
GGCCCCTACGGCCGTGGCGGCGGCGGCGCCGGCGGCACCATCAAGCTCTTCGGTTCCGTCATCAATGCCTCAACCTCAGGCATCGACGTGCGCGGTGGCGCCGGCGGAAACGCCGGACAGGGCGGCTACCTCATCTTCGGCCACAACCTCAACACCATGCCCCCGACCCCGCAGGGCGGAAACGTCAACAATCTCAATGCCGGCCCGCAGGAGGACAACCCGTTCGTCGTCGGCAGCGCAGCGACACCCTACATCCCGTTGCTTCAAGGTGGCGCGGACATCTACGGATTGCTCAGCCTGACCGCCGCCAGCGCCGACATTGCCCCCTACATCGCTGATGCCCCCTTTGCCGAAAACGGCATGTCCGCCGGCGCTGCGCTCCTGCGACTCGACGTCGGCCCCGCCCCCTACGACTGGGACTTCCCCGGCTTCGACATGCTCCTGCTGATCAACATCAGCCCGGTCGAACTCGATGATCCGGCCCTGATTGTCGGCTCGACCGGAGCGGCCGTGGCCCTGCGCGACCGCGGCATCGCCCGCAATCCCGTTTTCGGCGGCGCGGGCCACGTCACGCTGACCGAGCTTCTCCCCGGTGAGGTCTACGCCACGCTGATTCCGGAGTCCTCCGTCAGCAACTTCAAGTTCGAGGTCGACATCCTCGGCGAAACCTTCACCGTCACGCAGGCCAGCCTCAACACCGAGGAGCCGCTTTACCTGATCTACGACGACTGCAATCGCAACGTCGTCCCCGACTCCGTTGACATCGCCACCGGCGTGCCCAACGCCTGCAACCCGCTCACCGCGCCCAGCGAGGACTGCGACGGCGACGGCGTGCCCGACGAATGCGTCGTCTGCGTCTTCCCCAAGTCCATCGTCAGCAACACCACCGGTTTCGACGATTGCTACTTCGCCGGCCCGCCCGACAACTACTACAAGGGCCTCTGCAACAAGGAGGTTGTTTACGAGGTCCTGTGCGGTGAAATCTTCAACGGCCCCGGCGCGGACTTCATTGTCTACGAATATGCCGTCGGCGACGTCGAGTTCTCATTTGTCCAGGTCTCCGTCAGCGCCAACGGCACCCAGTTCTTCACCGTCACCGGCATGGCCGTCACCAACGACGACCGCATCCTCGGCGACGATCAGCACGCCTCCAACAGCCATGCGCGAAAGTACGACATCCAGCCGACCGGCCTGAGCAACGCGCGCTTCGTCAAGGTCAAGGGCGTCGGGGTCTCTACGTGCAGCACCGACTTCACCGGCTTCGACCTCGACGCCATCGGCATCATCCACCTCACCAGCGACGTCGAGGATTGCAACGGCAACGGAGTGCCCGACGGCTGCGACGCCAACCCCGACTGCAACTTTGACGGCGTCTTTGACGCCTGTCAGACCGACTGCAACGGCAACAAGGTCCCCGACGACTGCGAGATCGACGATGACAGCACCTACGGCGGGCCCGCCTTCTGCACCGGCAAATACTGCGAAGGCGGCTCCAACAGCGGTCTCACCTGCACCACCAGCGCCGACTGCCCCGGCGCCGGCGTCTGCGTCACCGGCTGCGCCAACGACTGCAACGACAACGGCGTCCCCGACGAATGCGACATCGCCTCCGGCGGCAGCGAAGACTGCAACGACAATGATGTGCCCGACGAGTGCGACGGCGACTGCAACGGCAACGGCCTCGCCGACGTCTGCGAAATCGACGAAGACAGCACGGCCTCCGGCGGCCCGTTCCTCTGTACCAGCAACTGCGACCCCGACTGCAACAACAACGGCATCCCCGATGCCTGCGACATCGCCGACGGCACCGTCGCCGACACCGACGGCGACATGGTCATGGACCCCTGCGACAACTGCCCCATGGTCGCCAACTCCGACCAGGCCGACCGCGACGGCATGGGCCCCGGCGACGCCTGCGACGGCTCCTATCTCCTCGCCCAGGAACTCCCCCCGCCCTCCGGCGCCGAGACCTTCAGCTCAACCACCACCGTCGTCACGCCCCCCAACGGCGCGTTCTATCACCCCACGCAGAACAAGTACTTCGCACGGCAACCGGGTCCGGTGACCATCACCTGGAAGAACGCCGGCGGCACCACGCTCGGCGAACAGCTCTACAGCGTCGCCGACTTCGCCAACAACACCGGCACACCGATCGTCTTCCCCGCGAAGATCTTCCTCAACTACCAGAACGTCCCCCCGCACCTCGTCAATGGCGCACTGCCCTTCGATCTCACTGTACGCTTCAATGACAAGATCAAACCCGACGCCGACATGGACGGCATCAACGACATCCGCATGTCCGGCACGCGCCAGATCGAGATCGACTGGGAGGGCCTGCAGCAGTCGCTCGTCGACGCCGGCAACCCCATCGGCACCGGCTCGGCCAAGGTCGTCCTCCAGTACGACACCGCCGCCGTCGGCGGAAACCTCGTCGCCTTTGAGGTCCTCGAAATCGGCTACTTCGCTCAGCCGAGCACGTTCACCAACGCCCTCATCGCCGAAGCGCTTCCCATTCCCGCCTCCTCCGACGGCTGCCACGCCGCCATTGCGCGCAACCAGCTCAGCAGCAACGTCGCCGTCGCCTGGGCCGACCCCGCCGATTCCACGCGCATTTACCCCATCCGGCCCGAGACGCAGGAGGTCAACCTCCAGGTCGGCTGGTACAAACAGTCCACCTGCCCGCTCACCGGCATTTGCGCCGGCGCATCCCCCGACCTCGAAACCTGCTGGCCCACGGAGATTATCTGGTACCGCTCCGACTGGCCGCCCGCCGACAAGATCCAGAACTACGTCATCGATGCCAATCTCGGCCTCAACCAGCCCGCCGGCGCGCTCGTCCAGCTCCAATGCAACGCCACCGTCCATTTCCAGCTCGGCGACGGCGCCCAGCCGCCCGACACCTCCACCTCCGGCCTGACCTACAAGTCCGTCCGCGCAGGGCGCAGCGTGGTGCAGTTCGACATCGTCCCCGACGAATTCAGCGCCTGTGGCGACGACTACGAGTTCATGGTCGTGCGCTCCTGGGACAACCAGAACGCCGCCGTCCTCGATCAGACCATCCGCCCCTGGGACATCGGCAAGCAAGTCGAGATCAAGAGCCCGCTCCACTGGTGGAGCAACCGCGTCCCCGCGCAGACGATGAACGTCTTCTTTGCCAACGCCGAAGATGTTCGCCTGAACAACGCCATGGCCGGCGTGATCGAAGGCACCATTGACGCCGGCCTCAACGCCACCTGGCTCCTCGAATTCGACGTCCAGACCAGCGCGGGCATGACCGACGATCCGACGGATTACGTCGACATCTTCCTCGGCGGCCAGTTTGTCGCGCGCGTGTTCAACGACCCGGTCAATTCACTCATCCCCGTCAGTGCCTACGTCAAGGGCCAGAACATCCCCTATCGTTTTGAGTTCGTCAGCAGCAATGCGACGCCGGCCAAGCACCTCAAGATCAATCCCGGCACCGCCACCGGCCACGACGAGCTGCACCCGAGCTTCGAGTTCGGCTATCTCTTCAAGGGCATCCCCTATGCGGACGACTTCTACAATTCAGCCTCGCCGAACTTCTCCGGCCAGATATTCCCCGTCAACACGCCCGACGTCTCCATGACCGATGGCAACCTCGAGGTCTGGTGGTACCAGCAGAACCCGCGCGTGCCCGACGTCTTCTGGCCCTACAAGGTCGTCAACTACGCCGGCCAGTGGCCCACCGAGGACAGCCCGTCGTCCTTCAACGACGATCCCATCGTCATCGCCTCACAGGCCGGCGCCGGGCTTTATCCGAACCAGGCCACGACGCAGGTCTACGCTGTCGGCGACTACCCCGGCACGCCCTCCACGACGCCCGGCTGGTGCCCCAACGATGAGCACGCCGTCCTCCTCTCCACCGGTGCCGGCGGCGACCTCGAAGCCTACGCCGTCCGCGACGACAATCCGTGGAACCTCCCCGCCGCGCTCGCCCAGCACCACGTCCTCGTCCGCTACCGCGACCTCTCCGACCCCACCCTCTGGCGCTTCGGCGTCCACCCCGTCGTCGGCGAGAACGCCGAGCACGACTTTATCTACGACGGCTCCGACGGCCTCGTCGCCGGAAAAACAATCACCCCGCTCTTCCCCGTCAACAATGAACCGACCCCAGAGTGCTTCGACATGGGCGGCATGCCGCTCAACTCCTTCGTCGGCGACGGCGTCAAGGTCGACAACACCGGCCAGCTCTGGGCCGTCGCCGGTCCCGAGCCCGACGGCACCCCGCGCATGGCCATCTTCGACCTCTACGAAAACTGGTCCAACGACGGCGACGTCGGCTGCCAGCCCTGGCGCGTCAACGCCCTCGTCGAGGGCATGACCACCCCCGATCCCTACCCCCTCGTCTTCGCCCCCGGATGGCCCACCTGCTTCAACCCGTCCGACCCCAGTTGCGCCTTCCCCTTCAACGTCGGTCAGACCGTCGACATCCCCGAGATCGTTGACAGCGTCTTCACCTGTGCCGACGCCGGCATCAGCGTCTGGCACGACAGCATCCACGACGGCGCCACGCCGACCAACGTCAAGATCGTCATGTTCGATCCGACGCGCACCGTCTCTACGCCGCTCGCCGTGCTGCCCGGCGATGCCGACTTCGCCCTGCTGCCCCCCCACCTCGCCGGCGGAATGCTCGGCCCCAACGGCTCGACCATCAACCGCATCAGCCACGCCGGCGGCAACCTCTCCTGGCAGGGAATCATGAGCAACCGCGACAAGCTCTTCCTCCAGGACCTCAGCACCAACGCCATCTGGGACCAGCGCATCGACACGCTGTATACGCTGTCGCGCGAACCGATCGACGACCCGACAAACTTCGACACCAGCACCCTGATCAAGCGCTTCGTCACCCTCGGCGATCCCGACGCCCACGCCGGC
>CAZNDQ010000345.1:0-4889 GCA_964571825.1 uncultured Planctomycetales bacterium
CTTCGACTCCCCCTTCTCGTCCGGCGTCGAGCACCAGCTCTACGGCGCCGCCTCCGCCGCCACCGTCCTCCACGAAGCCCCCCACGGCCTCCTCAGCCCACACTACGTCCCGCGCAACCTCTGGGTGCAGCTCCTCCGTCCGATGTTTACCCTGCGCGCCTCGTTCCCCTTCTTCGCCCCCGACGGCCTCGGCCACGGCATCCTCCTGACGACGCCCCTCTGGTGGCTGCTGCTCCTCCGTTCGCGCGCCGTCCGCCGCAACACGCTCGCCCGCGATTGCCTCCTCGGCGCTGCGTGCGTCTGGCTCCTGCTGCTCTGCTGGTATTCGACCGGCGGCACCCAGTTCGGCATGCGCTTTCTGATGGACTTCCTGCCGCTGCTCATCATCCCCCTCGCCGTCGCCATCGGCCCCCGTCCCTCGCGAGTCGTCCTCGCCCTCTGCGCGCTGAGCATCGTTCTCCGCCTCGGCGGCACCTTCCTCTACATGCTCGACGGCGTCGGCGGCCGCATGCCCCCGCTCGCCGCGTGACACGCCCGCCCGGCCCTCACTCGCAATCCGGCGGATTGCCCTCCGCCGACAGCCCGAACGCACCGCTGAACAGCGAGAAGTCGACCAGATCGATGGCGCCCGATCCGTCGAGGTCCGCGCAGAAGTAAACGTCCGCCGGGCAGTCATCGCTGGGCACGGCCAGGCCGAAGCAGCCCGCGAAGAGCGCGAAGTCGCCGAGGTTCACGACGCCGCTGTCGTCGAGATCCCCGCAGCCGCAGGCGACGGGCGGCGCCCCGGCCGGCGGCCAGAATCCCCCGTGCAGTTCAAAGGCGCCGCCGGTGAGAACGCCGGCGTCAGGCTGGCCGATGGTGCTCTCGAGTTCGTACGTCCCGCCCGCACAGTATCCACCCCCGCCGTCAATCGTGTACCAGTCGATCGTCAGGACCTGTGCGAGAATCACCGCCGGGAACATCAGCACCGCCGCCGCGGCCGGACAGACAATCCGATTTCGTGTAGACATGATCGCATCTTCCTTGGTAATGGGAGCTGCGCCGATGACACCGCCGCCGTGGCGCGAACGTCACCAGCCTCCCCGTATCCGGACAAGTATCAACTGCCTCCCGAGCCGTTTGTCTCGCCCTTCGCGCTCAGCAGCCCCACCAACTGCGCCAGCCGGGCTTCCAGTTCCGCGATCTGCGCCGACTGCCGGGTCGCCAGCGCGGCCTGTTCGGCAAGCTGCGCCGCCTGCTGCTCGACGACTTCGTGCAGGCCCTGAATCGCCGCCAGCGCCACCCCGTCCGCATCGACCGTGGTGATGTACCGCTCGTCGTGCCCGAGTTCGAATGCAGCGGCAAAGTCCTCGGCCACCGGCCCGATGTGGCGGACCGACTCCTCTTCGCCTTCGTATTGCCACTGCGTGATCGGCAGCGCCGCGAGCCGCCGCAGCACCTCCCGCCGGTCGATCTCCCGGAAGTTCCGTTTCCACAGGCGGCTGCTGCCGTTGGTCCACGTTCCCCCGGCCGTGACGTGCGCGCCGTTGCCGTTCGACCCGTCCGTGCCCACGTGAAGCGGGTGGGCCGGTTCCGTTCTGCGGATGCCGACGTTGCCGCCGCTCGGATTGAGAATCAGGTCGCCCCAACTGCTCCCGGCCGAGCGGATGCTGCGCAGATAGGCGTATCCGTCGGAGACGTCGGACACCCCGATGTCAAGGGACGTTCGGCCCCCGGCGCTGATATTGGGCCCGCCCACGATAATTCCGCCGGCGCCGTTCGGATCGACGCAAAGCGCCGTCGTGGGCGCGGCCGTGCCGATGCCGACGCCCCCGTTGGCGCGGATGAGGAACTGGTTGACGCCGGTGGAGGTGAAGTCCGCGTTAGTGGAATCCCCCCAGACGAAGCAGCCATGGTGAATTGCCTCGGCGCGATTCCCGGCAGCGAAGGAAGTGGAACCACCTGCCATGTTATTGATTCCACCCGGGACCGTGGAACCCAAACCGTTGGCCACGTTGAAGTTGCCGCCGCCAATGGTTGAATAATGGTGATTAATTGTGTTGCCGTCGCCGCCGGCGATGGTTGAAGAATACCCGTTGGCAGTATTGTTCACGCCGCCGGCAACGGCTGAAACATCGCCCCCGGCAGTATTTCCCGCGCCACCGCCGACGGTTGATTGGACGCCATTGGCCATGTTCCCAGCGCCGCCGCCGATAGTTGAATAAGAGTTATTTGCCGCATTGTTTTGGCCGCCGCCGATTGCTGAGCCTTGCCCGCTCGCCGTGTTAAGAATACCGCCGTCGACCGTCGAGACATAGCCACTGGCCGTGTTCCCATAGCCACCGCTCGCCGTGGCGTGAGTGGCGCCAAGGGTATTGCCCATGTTATCGCCGGCCTGATTGTTCTCGCCGCCGCCCACGGTGCCGAAGTCGTCCGCGACACGATTGCTGAAGCTGGCAGCTCCACCCCCGCCGATCGTCGCGCCGACCGCCTCGGCCGTGACCTCATTACCATCAAACCCGCCAATAACATTCGGGGTGGTCGCGGTCTCCAGCGTGTAAAGCCCCGGCAGGGCCAGTGCAAACGGCGCGGGCGAGACGCGCTGCCGCGGCGACAGCAGCATTCCGTTGACCGTGATCTCCAGCCAGCGGGCCTGGCCGGAAAACGCTGCGGCGCCGAAGTCGATTTCGACGGTAAACAGACCGTCCGTCACGTTGATCGGCCCATTGCCCATGCCGCTCTCGAAGAGCAGCAGTGGACCGATCTGATTCCCGGCGAGCGGGTCATCCCAGAGTGAGAACGCGAAGTTGTACAGGCCCTCGGCCGGGCTGCCGTCGTCAGCCAGCCGGCCCTGGTAAGTGAACGCTGTGCCGAGCGGCAGGGCCTGCACAACCGGCGACGCGACGACCAGCCCGAGTGCGGCAATTACACACAGTCGGATTCGAAGTGACCGCATCGTAGGATCTCCTTGTGCTGAGGACTGGAAATGACGCAGCGACTGGGATTCGGCGCACCGCGCCGACTGGAAGTGCCTTCGCGGCCCCGCCGGGTCCCGCATCCGCCGGCCCCTGCGTCGGCGCCCGAACACCCTTGACCCTAACAAGAATGGCGGGGCCGTTTCAAGGATTTTTCCCGAATGATTCGCGGCCTCCCCGCCGCATGCCCGTCCCGGCACGTGACAGCCCCGCTCTGGCGTTACTCGCAACTCGGCGGAGTGCCCTGCGCCGGCAGCCCGAACGCGCCACAGCGGCGGGGTGCTCCGTGACGCACACTCATCCCTGGCCTGCTGCCGCCATCATTCCAATTGCGCCGCAGAGCGTGCCCTGTGACTTGTGACAATCAAATCGCGACTGATCGCTTCGTGAAATGAGCGCTTTGGCTTGCCGGGATCGCCGGCGACGCGGAAAAAGGGATCGGCGCCTGCCCGGCGACTACGGATTGGCTTCCGAGAACTCGAAGCTGAACAGCGCAAAGTCGATCAGATCGACATCCCGATCCCCATCGAGGTCCGCCGCCGAGCACTCCGGGCCCACAAGCTCTCCCGCCCCCGAGAAGCACACCTGGAACTGCGCGAAATCGAGCAGGTCGATCTTCCCGTCCCCGTTCACGTCCGACAGCCAGTCCACCACCGCCTCGACCCGCCCCAGCGGATCCCCCAGCACGACGTGCTGCCAGCTCAGCACCGGGATCGCCGACCACGCCGCTTCCGCCCAGCTCAGCCGGTTCACCAGAAAGTTGAACAACAGGTACTCGTTGTCCGGCACCGCAAACGAAAACGGCTCGTAGACGTGCCCGATGCCGAACGTCCCGCCCACCGCGACGAAGTCCGCCGCCTGGCTCTGGCCGAACAGCCCCTCAAGCCCGTTCAGCGCCCGCCCGTTGAAGCTCTCGATCGTGTTGTAGATCGCCCCGCGCGCCAGCGCGTACTCGCGGACGAACTCGGCCCCACCCGGCGGCGCCTCCGATCCATCCTGCGCGTGGTTCGTCCCGTATGTTCCCAGCGCGATCACCGGCCGCCGCACGTCCGACGCCCCCAGAAACAGCGCCGTGTCGTCGTATTCCACCTGCCAGCCGTCCGCGATGAGCAGGTCGCGCGCCGCCTCGTAGTCATCCCGCGCCACGAACAGCCCGGCGCTCTCGCCCGGATCGACCAGCGAGTCGTCGTCCAGTTCTTTGTTCGCCTGCGCCGTGTCCGGCAGTTCCGCGTCGTTCTCGTCCAGCACAATCACCGTCCGCGCCCGATTCACCACCAGCCCCTGCGCCCGCCGGATCAACCCGATCGCGTCCGCGGCCGTCGCCCCGTCAATGCGGCTCACCAGATACATGTCGCCCCGCGTCACCGCGTACGAACCCGCCGCGTCGCTCAGCCATGCCACGCCGTGCGCCTTGTCCAGCACTTTTGCCGCCGTGATGTGCCCGCGCCAGACCTGCTCGATCCCCGTCAGCGCGCCGTGCTGAGGGTTGGCGATCGCGTTGTCCGCCAGGCTGTCGAGTGCATGTCCGTGCTCCCCGCGCTCCAGCGGCAGCCACAGCAGCGTCAACTCCGAATCCACCGACGCATACGTGGCGTTGCCCTGTTCGAGAAAGGCCTGCGCCGCCCGCCGCGGCCGGTCCCCGATCCCCGGCTGGTTCATGTCGTCGATCCGGTGCGGCAGACCGTGCATCAGTAGAATGCACTTGATCGCCGCCGGCCGCGACTCGTCTCGCAGCAGGTGCCGCCGGATCGGATCGCGGATCTCCGCCGCGTACTGCGCATACGTCACGTCCGCCAGCCCTACAAGCTGCGGATTTCGCAGGTCCACGAGGTTCTCGCCCGGAATGTCGGGATGTTCGCCCAGCTAGGCTTCGACGTCCGCCAACGTCCCCGGCGACTCCGAGTTGTAAACCACCAGCACGTCAGACTGCTGCAA
>CAZNDQ010000346.1:0-2815 GCA_964571825.1 uncultured Planctomycetales bacterium
GTTCGACAGCGTCTCGGTGGCGACGACGTTCAAGGAAAAGCTGCGGGAGATGGGGATTATCTTCTGCTCGTTCTCCGACGCGGTGCGGGAGCATCCGGACCTCGTGCAGAAATATCTCGGCTCGGTGGTGCCGTATTCGGACAACTTTTTTGCGACGCTCAACTCGGCCGTATTCAGCGATGGGTCGTTTGTCTTCGTGCCCAAGGGCGTGCGGTGTCCGATGGAGCTGTCGACGTATTTCCGCATCAACGCGCGGTCGACGGGGCAGTTCGAGCGGACGCTGATCGTGGCGGAGGAGGGGGCGTACGTCAGCTACCTCGAGGGGTGCACAGCGCCGATGCGTGACGAGAACCAGTTGCACGCGGCCGTGGTGGAGCTGGTGGCGCTGGACCGGGCGACGATCAAGTACTCGACGATCCAGAACTGGTACCCCGGCGACAAGGAAGGCAAGGGGGGCATCTACAACTTCGTCACGAAGCGCGGGAAGTGTCAGGGGCGCGACTCGCACATTTCGTGGACGCAGGTGGAGACGGGCTCGGCCATCACGTGGAAGTACCCGAGCTGCATCCTGATCGGCGACAACTCGGTGGGCGAATTCTATTCGGTGGCGATGACGAACCACTATCAGCAGGCCGACACGGGGACGAAGATGATCCACATCGGCCGGAACACGACGAGCACGATCGTGGCCAAGGGCATCTCGGCCGGGCGCGGGCAGAACACGTACCGCGGCGGCGTGAAGATCCTCGGCGGGGCGGAGAACGCGCGGAACTACACGCAGTGCGACTCGCTGCTGATCGGCGACCGCTGCGGGGCGCACACCTTTCCGTACATCGAGGTGAAGAACAGCACGGCGAAGATGGAGCACGAGGCAACGACGTCGAAGATCGGCGAGGACCAGCTCTTCTACTGCATGCAGCGCGGGATCAAGATGGAGGACGCGGTGTCGATGATCGTCAACGGGTTCTGCAAGGAGGTGTTCCGCGAGCTGCCGATGGAGTTTGCGGTGGAAGCGCAGAAGCTGCTGGAGGTGAGTCTGGAGGGGAGCGTCGGGTAGGCGCGCGCGGGCAGGCCCGCAGCGCGGAACATGGCATCAGGGACACGAGGTAACCCTCCGGAAGCGAGACGCCCGCCGCGGCGCTGTCAGGAACCGGTCGAGCGCGGAGCGCCAGGTCGCAGAGCACATCCCGCCGGCCCGCCGGGCGCGGTCGATCTTTCGGAGTGAAGCGAGGAAAAAGGAACGGACATGCTCGAGATTCGTGATTTGCATGCAAGCGTGAACGACCACGAAATTCTGCGCGGGATCAACCTGCGCGTGAAGGCGGGTGAGGTGCACTCGATCATGGGGCCGAACGGCTCGGGCAAGAGCACGCTGGCGGGCGTGCTGGCGGGGCGCGAGGCGTATGACGTGACGGCCGGAGAGGTGCGCTACAACGGCAAGGACCTGCTGGAGATGTCGCCGGACGAGCGCGCATGCGAAGGCGTGTTCATGGCGTTCCAGTATCCGGTCGAGATTCCGGGTGTGACGACGAACTACTTCCTGCGGGCGGCGCTCAACGCGAAGCGGAAGTATCGCGGCGCGGAGGAGCTGGACGCGGTCGACTTTCTGGCGATGGTGAATGAAAAGGTGCGGCTGCTGGAACTGGACGAGCGGCTGCTGAGCCGGTCGCTGAACGAAGGTTTTTCGGGGGGTGAGAAGAAGCGGAACGAGATTTTCCAGATGGCGGTGCTGGAGCCGCAACTGGCGATCCTCGACGAGACGGACAGCGGGCTGGATATTGATGCGCTGAAGATCGTGGCGGGGGGGGTGAACAAGCTGCGGAGTGCGGAGCGGGCGATCATCGTCGTGACGCACTATCAGCGGCTGCTCAATTACATCGTGCCGGATTTCGTGCACGTGCTGGTGAACGGTCGGATCGTCAAGTCGGGCGGCAAGGAGCTGGCGCTGGAGCTGGAGGACCGCGGTTACAGTTGGGTCGAGACGCACGCAACCGAGGGCGTGGGGGCCGCGCGATGATCACGGTGCGAGACGAGAAAGACATGTTTATCGCCGAGTTCGAGCGGTTTGAGCAGAGCGCGGCGGGCGACGGTGCGGCGTGGCTGCTGCCGATCCGCAAGGCGGCGCTGGCGCGGTTCAGCAAGCTGGGTTTCCCGACGACGCGCGACGAGGAGTGGCGATTCACGAACGTCGCGCCGATTGCGCACGGGTCATTCCGGTCGGCGCCGGCGGAATCACCGCGCGTAACGCGCGAGGTGGTGGAACGGCTGGTCTATGCGGACGCAGAGTGCATGCGGCTGGTGTTCCTCAATGGGCGGCTGGTGCCGCGGTTGTCATCGGGACCGGCGGCGCCGGCGGGTGTCACAGTCGGGTCGCTGGCGGCGACACTGCGCAGTGGGGCGAAGCTCGTGCAGGATTATCTGACGCGCCATGCCGCGTATCAGCAACAGGCATTCACGGCGCTGAACACGGCGCTGATGGAGGATGGGGCGTACGTGGCGGTGGCGGCGGGGGCGGTGGTGGAGCAGCCGATCCACCTGGTGTTTGTGGCGGACGCGGGCGGAGAGCAGTCGGCCGCGCACCCGCGCAACCTGATCGTCGCGGGGGAGAACAGCCAGCTTACGCTGATTGAGCATTACGTAGGGCTGGACGGCGGCGTGTCGTTCAACAACGTGGTGACGGAGCTGGTGGCCGGGCCCAGTGCGGTGGTCGACCACTATCGGCTGGTGCGCGAGGCGGAGTCGGCGCTGCATGTGAGCACGCTGCAACTGGAGCTGGATCGCAGCGCAAACGTCTCGTCGCACACGATCACGCTGG
>CAZNDQ010000346.1:2825-4863 GCA_964571825.1 uncultured Planctomycetales bacterium
TGGTGCGGAACGACATTAACGCCGACCTCGATGGCGAGGGCGGCGAGTGCACGATGAACGGGCTGTACATGGTCGACGGCGAGCGGCACGTGGACAACCATCTGCGCGTCGAGCACATCAAGCCGCACTGCGACAGCCGCGAGTTCTTTAAGGGGATTCTCGACGGGCACGGGCGGGGCGTATTCAGCGGGCGGATTTTTGTGCATGAGGGCGCGCAAAAGACGGACGCGAAGCAGACGAACATGAGCCTGCTGCTCTCGCCGGAGGCACAGGTCGACAGCAAGCCGCAACTCGAGATCTTCGCGGACGACGTAAGGTGCACGCACGGGGCGACGATCGGGCAGGTGGACGACGACGCGGTGTTCTATCTGCGGTCGCGCGGGATCACGGAGGAGGCGGCGAAGAGCCTGCTCGTCTTGGCGTTCGCGCGGGAGAGCCTGGCGCGGGTGCGTTACGAGCCGCTGCGACGGCACCTGGAGTCGCTGGTGGTGTCGCGGCTGCCGCACGGCGAGGCGCTGTTGGAGGCTGTATGATCACTGCACCGCAAGTTCGAACCGCAGCGCAGGAGCCGGGTTGCGTAGCGCCGCTGGACGCGGTGCGGATCCGCGCGGACTTTCCCGTGCTGGAGCAGGAGGTGAACGGGCGGCCGCTGGCGTACCTCGACAACGCGGCGACAACGCAGAAGCCGCGGAGCGTGATCGAGGCGATCGCGCGGTACTACGAGCGGGATAACGCGAACATCCACCGCGGCGTGCACGCGCTGAGCATGCGCGCAACCGAAGCATACGAGCAGGCGCGGGTGAAAGTGCAGAAGTTCATCGGCGCGGCGCGGCCGGAGTGCATTGTCTTCGTGCGGGGGACGACGGAGGCGATCAACCTCGTGGCGAATTCGTACGTGCGGCCGCGGCTGCGGGCGGGCGACGAAATCCTCATCACCGAGATGGAGCACCATTCGAACATCGTGCCGTGGCAGATTCTGTGTGAGCAAAAGGGCGCGGTGCTGCGCGTGGCGCCGATCAGCGACGCGGGCGAACTGCGGTTTGACGAATTCGTCCGGCTGCTGAATCCGCGGACGAAGCTGGTGGCGGTCTGCCATACATCCAACGCGCTGGGGACGGTGAACCCGGTGCGGCGGATCGTCGAGGCGGCGCGGGCGCACAAGGTACCGGTGCTGTTTGACGGGGCGCAGGCGGTGCCGCACGGGCCGGTCAATGTGGCCGATCTGGGCTGCGATTTCTTCGCCTTCTCGGCGCACAAGATGTACGGGCCGACGGGGGTCGGCGCGCTATATGCGCGAAAGGAGCTGCTGGAGGAGATGCCGCCGTATCAGGGCGGGGGCGACATGATCAAGTCGGTGAGCTTCAGCGGCACGGTGTTTAACGATGTGCCGCACAAGTTCGAGGCGGGGACTCCGGATATTTCGGGTGTGATCGGGTTCGGCGCAGCCGTCGATTACCTGCGCGGCGTCGGTCTGGAGCGGATCGCGGCGTACGAGGCGGAGCTGCTGGAGTACGCGACGGCGGCGCTGGCGGCGCTGCCGCAGGTGCGGCTGATCGGCACAGCGCGGGAGAAGGCGGCCGTGTTGTCGTTCCTGCTGGGCGACATTCACCCGCACGACGTGGGTACGGTGCTGGACCAGCAGGGGATCGCAGTGCGGACGGGGCATCATTGTGCGCAGCCGGTGATGGAGCGGTTCGGGATTCCAGCGACCGTGCGGGCGTCACTGGCGTTCTACAACACGCGCGAAGAAGTCGACGCGCTGGTGGATGGACTGCGCAAGACCGCTGAGGTGTTCGCCTGATGTCGGAGCTGCAGGACCTGTATCAGGAGGTGGTGATCGACCACAACCGCCGGCCGCGCAACTTCCGCGTCATCGAGGTGCCTGATCGCAAGGCGGAAGGGTACAACCCGCTGTGCGGCGACCGCGTCACGGTATTCCTGAAGATGGACGGCGAGGTGATCCGGGAGATCGCGTTTCAGGGATCGGGGTGTGCGATCTCGACCGCGTCGGCGTCACTGATGACGGAGGCGCGGAGGT